>DATBPO010000225.1:0-22197 GCA_036561265.1 Solirubrobacteraceae bacterium
CGCATAGTCGGTCAGCTTCCCGCGGGCTATCGTTGCCCGCTCGCAATACGGGAGCCGTGCTCCCTTGCGGAGTCGTCTCTTCGTGGTCTTCGATCGCATCTGCCAGTAGTCCTCCTGTAGGTGTCCGGAGCCTCTGGCAGACTGTGATCGTCAAGACAACCTACCCGAAGCTCAGAAAAACTTGCTAAGGCCCGTCCGGCGGTCCACCGGGCGGGTCTTACGCATTCTGCTCTTCGGATCGGACGACGCCTTGCGGCAAGAGCGCTAGGCTTGGGGAGTGCCCCAGCGTGCCCGCAACGGCAAGCTGTCGATCCCGATGCCCTTCGAGGACGCGATCCGCGCCGCACTGCGCGTGAAGCCCGAGACGACCCCGGCATCCAAGCCCGACAAGGCACCCCGGAAGGCCCGGAAGGCGGCACCGCGCCCCACGCGGCACGGCACCGCCCCCTGAAGCCTCAGATCGACACCATGCCGAGCGCGTCGAGGTGCAGGGCACACCGTGACGCAAGCGAGAACATCGCGCCACACGTCACGACGACGCCCTCCTCCAGCAGGCGATCTAGCGCGTGGCTCAGCGCATGGGGATTCAGGTCATCGACCTCGGCCTGTAGCTCCGCGAGTGTCCAGCGCGCTTCCGTGTCGTCGCGGAGGACCTGCAAGACGATGGCTCGCTGAGCCATCCACAGAGCGTCATTCCACGGCGTGCCACTAGGCTTCTCCCGCATGGGAAGGTCCGTCCTTTCCGTGTCAGGCCCCCGGCAGCTAACACCTGCGCGGGGGCCACTGGGGTTCATGGACCCCTCAAGCTACCCCTGGCCCCACGGGAAAAACTGGGTTCGTAAAGTATATAATCCCCTTGTTTTTTGAGAGGGACCGGCTGGGTCCCGGGCCTGGCGGGACATCAGTCAATGCCGGTCCTGTGTGGGTCGCGTGTTGGTGTGAGGACGCGTGGTTACAGCCTACGGCCGGACTACGTGGCGTCGGAGTAGAGGCTTATGCAAGCGAGCCGTCAGGGAGTAGCCAGCGGTGTTCGAGTGCGCTGACGCTGGCGATGCGTTCGTAGTCGCGGTCGTAGTGGATGAGTGGAACCTGCGCGGCCTCGGCTGTGCAGCCGATCAGCAGGTCGACCGGTGGCACTCGGCGATGGTCGCCCTTGGCCGCGAGGGAGATCTGCAGGTGACGCGCACGACTCCACAGCGCCGCCGGCATGGGAAGCAACTCGAAGCTCGCAAGCCTGCCGGCCACCTCGTTGGCGCGGGTCTCGTTGGGGGTCAGACGGGTGAGCTCAAGGATCACAAGGTCGCAGACGAGCACGCGGCCCGCTGCAACCTGGTCGTTGAACCATGACGCAAGTTGGGGGAAGCGGTGATCTCGTGCCCAGGTCCATACACCCGTGTCGAACAAAGCGGGACCGTCGAGCGAGGGCGGCTCGATCTCAGCGCTGGTCCGGCTCAGGGTGCCGCTCCCTGCGGTTGGCCTCGACCTCCGCCGGTGTCCCGTCGATGTCGCGGGTCACGTCGAAGCTGGCGAGGGCGCGACGCCTACCAACCTCGCGCAGGGCCGCGTTGACCGTGGCGCTCAAGCCTTTGGTTCCTAACTCATCGCGTGCCGCGTCGAACGCGCGCTGATCGATGTCGACCGTGGTGCGGGACATTGGCATCAAAGTAGCACATCAAAGGTGATGCCTCGAAAGGCGAGCAGTAGTGAGCAGTCAAGGTCCCGAGCACTATGCGACCATCGTGCGCGTGGATGCATTCTTGGGTTCGTTGGCTGGTGTTGTTGTCGGCAGCGGCGTCACCTACCTGACTCAGTGGGGTGCTGATAGGCGCCGCGAGGAGCGCGAGGCAAGGAAGGACTTAGCGCGGCTGTATAACGACGGCATTGCGGCTGTGGCTGCGGTGCGGGCCACGCGCTGGGAGCCGGATCTGCGCATAGACCCGAAGACGTTCCCGGCGATTAGTGACGAGAAGATGCGGCAGACAATCGAGCGGTTGGAAACGGAGAGTCTCGGTCGCTACCTGGCGAACCAGCTAGCTGCGCGCGTGGCACTTAGTGCGCTGCTTGGATACGCAAGTGAGCTGGAGCCATTGTTGAACAAGCGCGAGATCGCCGCCGGGGGTGATTTCGATGAGCTGATGTCGCTACTTTCCAGACGAAGGAGCGAGTTGCTCTAGGACCGCGGCGGGCGACCTCGGATGCGCCGTGCTGGATCTAGATTCCGTCGCTGAGGGCCACGCCGAGCAGCCGCTCCAACTCGGGCACGGTGGTCTGGGATGAAGTGTGGTGCACGGTGGCCATGCCCAGCTTCTCCGCGGGGGGCAGGTTGAAGGGGATGTCGTCGACGTAGACGCAGAGGCTCGCCTTTATGCCCGCGCGCTCCGCCCCCAGCTCGTACATCCGCCGCGAGGGCTTGCGGATGCCCTCCTCGCCGCTGATCACGATGCCGTCGAAGAGCTCCTCGAAGAGGGCGTGGGGGTAGCGGTGCACACCCCAGGAGTTGCTGATGAGGCCCGTACGGATGCCGGAGTGGCGCGCGCGGCGCACGGCTTCGATCATGGCCTCGTCGGGACCGACGCCGGCGAAGAGGCCATCGACTAGGCCCTCGGGCTCGACGCCGAGGATTGGGGCGAAGCTCTGCTCGAAGCCCGCCTCATCGAGCGTGCCCTTCTCCAGCGCGATCAAGAGCTCGCGGCATTCCGGGTTCTCGCGGAAGCTCTTGACCATTTCCTGGGGGTCGATGCCGCTGCGCGTGCAGAACTCGCCGAAGGAGGCCCAGAGGTTGGTCGTCAGCACACCGCCCCAGTCGATCAACAGGCCGGTGCGCTTGCCGTTCTCACTCTCCATCGCCATAAGCCACCCCCTCGGCCTGGCGCGCCAGCTCCACGACGCCCTCGCCGAACTGCTTCAGATAGGGGTCATCGGTGGTGCCGGCGACGGCGCGCTTGTAGTTGCCCTCCATGAACACCGCGCTCTTCCACAGCGCCAGCGTGGTGTACCAGCGCAGGTCGCGCATCGAGCGGCCCGTCTTCTCTTCGTAGCGTGCGATCAGCTCGCCGCGCGTGAGAAAACCGTTGGCGCGCGTCACCCCGCCGAGGTACTCGCGCATGCCGCCCTTGGGGTCACCGCCCTCGGTCCACATCATGCACAGGTAGCCCAGATCCGCGAGGGGGTCGCCGATCGTGGCCATCTCCCAGTCCAGCACCGCCGCCAGGCGCGCGGGAGATCCCGGCGCATACATCGTGTTTCCCAGGCGGTAGTCACCGTGCACGATTGTGGCTGGACCGCTCTCGGGCATGTGCTCGGCCATCCACTTGCCCACGCGTTCCACCTCCGGGATCTCGCGCGTGCGGTTGAGCTCCCACAGCCCCCCGAAGCGCCGCAGCTGGCGCTCCAGGTAGCCCGTCGGCTTGCCAAAGCCCTCCAGGCCCGCCGCCTGCCAGTCCACGGCGTGGATCTCCACGAGGGCATCGATGAGCTCCTCGCTGATGCGCGTGCGCTGCGCGGGCGAGTCAAGCTCTGAGGGCACGCTTGAGACAATGACGTCACCGGCCACCCTCTCCATCAAATAAAAAGGGCACCCGATCACAGACTCGCTCTCGCCCACCGCCAACACGCGCGGCACCCGGGCGGGGGTCGGCCACAGCGCCTTCAGTAGCCGCGCCTCGCGCAGTACGTCGTGCGCGCTGGGGGGCAGGGGGGGACGTGGCGGGCGGCGCAGCACGAGCTCGCTGCTGTCCTCGCGCGTCAGCAGATATGTGACGTTGGAGTGCCCTTCGCCGATCGGCTCTGCCGCGATATCGCCTGTGCCGAGGCCGTGGGCGTCGAGGAACTCGCGCAGCGGCTCCAGCACCAACAGCGGTGGGCGGGCGTTACCGCTGGCCTGCTCGTGGGTATCAACGATGTCGTCCGGTGCGCTTGCTGGACTCATCGCCCGCACGCTACACGCACCGCAACCCCTGGCGCGCTGTCGTGTCCTAGCCACTATGCCCAAAGCCAAAACGCTCCCAATCCTGCGCCATGCGCTCCTCTGTCTACCCCTCGCCTGCCTGTTTCTTGCCCTCGCGGGTTCCGGCGCGGCGCTGGCATCCCACAACGAGCCCGTGTACTTCGAGGCCAATTCCGAACTGATCAACCCCGCGACGCGCGCCACCGCCTTCGCGCAGCTGCAGCACCTCGGCGTCAAAGCCCTGCGCATCGAGCTCTACTGGCGCGAAGTCGCGCCCGCCTCGGGCAGCTCCGTAAAGCCCAACTTCGACGCCACCGACCCCGCGAGCTACAACTGGAGCCAGTACGACCCACTGATCCTCGAAGCCCAGCGGCTGCACTGGCAGGTGCTTTTGACCGTCACCTCGCCGGTGCCCAAGTGGGCCACCTCCACGCGGCGAGACGCCGTCACGCACCCCAACGCGCTGTATTTCGAACAGTTCATGACCGCCGTCGGGCGTCGCTACGGCTCGCTCGTGGGGCTGTGGGCGATCTGGAACGAGCCCAACCACCCCGCCTTCCTGCAGCCCCAGTTCGACTCCCACGGTCAGCCCGCCTCGCCGCGCATCTATCGCGCGCTCTTCCAGGCCGGCTACAACGGGCTGAAGGCCGCGGGCATCGCCAGTCCCAAGGTCCTCTTGGGCGAAACCGCGCCCACCGGCTCTGACACCGTCACGCGCCGCGAAGGGCCCTTGCACGATGTCGCGCCGCTGGCCTTCCTGCGCGGCGCCCTGTGCCTCAATCCCCACTACCGCAAGTCCGGTTCGTGCGGGTCGCTGCCGGCCTCCGGCTACGCCCACCACGCCTACACCACCGCCGCCGGCCCCACCTACAGGCCCGCCGGCGCCGACAACGTCATGATCGGCGTCCTCTCGCGGCTTTCGCGGGCGCTGGATCTGGCGGCGCGCGCGCACGCCATCCGCGCCGGCATGCCCATCTACCTCACCGAGTTCGGCGTGCAGAGCAAGCCCAACCGCTTCCTCGGCGTCAGCGTCGCCAAACAGGCCGAATTCGACGCCCAGGCCGAGCACATCGCCTGGTCCAATCCCCGCGTCGCCGCCTTCTCGCAGTACCTGCTGCGCGATGACCCGCTCGGCGGGGCGCCCGGTTCCAGCGTGCACGGTGGGGTCGTGCGCTTCCAGACCGGCCTTGAGTACGTCTCCGGCGCCGCCAAGCCGCTGTACTTCGGCTGGTCCCTGCCGCTCACCGCCTCCAAGCACGGCGGCAGCGTGTCGCTGTGGGGGCTCGTGCGGCCGACGCTCGGGCCGACGACCGTGACCGTGCTCGTGCAGCCGCGGGGATCGCACAAGTGGAAGGTGCTGCGGAATGTGCACACCGGGGCCTTCGGTGAATGGGCCCTGCGTTCGGGCTCAGGTACCGCCTGGCGCGTGCGCTGGGTCAGCCCCGCGGGGGTCAAGTACGAAGGGCCACCCATCCACGCTGCATAGGGGGTAGCTCGTTCCCGCTCCCGGTGTTGGGAAGGTGCGCGTCGGGAGCGGGCCACCCGCCCGCCCTACGATGAGGGGCGATGCCCGAGCTGCCCGAGGTCGAGATCGTCGCGCGGCGCCTTGATCTTGCGCTGCGCGGCGCAAAGATTGAGTCGGCGCTTGCGCCCGGGATCAATGCGCTGAAGACCTTCGATCCGCCGCTGGCCACGCTTACGGGGCGTGACATCACCGGCGTGGGGCGGCGGGGAAAGAACCTCATCGTGCATATCGATGGTGAGCTGGCGCTGCTCATCCATCTCATGTCCGCCGGGCGCCTACAGCTCTACAACAAGCACGCGGGACCGCGCGATCGCACCTCCAGGCTGCTCGTGCGCCTCGCCGGCGGCCGCGAGCTGCGCCTGCGCGAGTTCGGCTCCAAGCAGGCCGCCTGGGTCAAGCTGCTGCCGGCAGAGGACGTCGAGCAGGACGAGGCCGTAGCCAAGCTGGGGCCCGAAGCGTGGCCCTCGCCGCCCGCGGCGGATGCCCTGGGGGAGGTGCTGAAGGCGCCGCGGCCACTGCACACCCTGCTGCGCGATCAGCGCACCATCGCCGGCATCGGACGCTCCTGGGTCGATGAGATCCTCTGGCAGGCCCGCCTCTCGCCGTATAAGCGCGGCAACGACCTCGACGGGGAGGATCTCGAGCGATTGCGGGGGGCCATCGCGGGCGTGCTCGGCGGCGCCATCGAGCACTACGAGGAGGTCGTGCAGCTGCCGATCCCCGACAAGCTGCCCATGCCTCTACGGGTGCATCGCCACGAGGGCGAGCCCTGCCCGCGCTGCGCGACCACGCTACAGGCCGTGCACTTCGAGGACTACATCATCGCCTACTGCCCCCACTGCCAGACCGACGGGCGTGTCTTGAAGGATCGCCGCATGTCGCGCCTGCTGAAGTAGCCCTCAGGAGCCGAGGATCAGCGCCAGCACGATCAGTGCCAGCAGGTGAAACGTCTGATCGACCGCGATCGATACCGCCAGGTTTTCCTTCGGGTCCAGGCGCTTGACCTTCTGCATGTACGCGTGCAGCAGCCTGCCGTCGTCCTGAATCAGGTGGGGGATGAAGATCGCCGGAATCACCCACAGGACTTCCCAGCCCAGGTCGAGGTCATTCAGCGCCAGCACGGGGACGAAGGCCAGCGTGTACGTGCTCACATGTGTGAACAGCGCCCTGCGCGCCGCGGACGGCGCCCCTCGTGCCAGACCACCGCGCTTGTTGCGCGCCTGCCAGTCGGTCTGCAGCAGATAGTCCCCGACTAGATGGCACACGACGAACGCAATGAAGACTTCCACCCAGGTCATCGACCAGAGCCTATCCGGCCGCCGCCATGCCGGGTTTGTGCCTCGCGCAGTAGCCTTCGCGCCGTGAGCGCGATACCCCAAGGCAACCCGGGGAGTCCATTTCCGCCGATCGCCGACTACGGCTTCCTCTCCGACTGCGAGACCTGCGCGCTGATCGCCCCCAGCGGCAACGTCGAGTGGATGTGCCTGCCGCGCCTGGACTCCCCCAGCGTCTTCGGCGCCATGCTCGACCGCGACGCCGGCGGCTTTCGCCTCGCGCCCGCCGGTGTCACCGTGCCCGGCGCCGTGCGCTACCTGCCCGGCACCCTCGTGCTCGAGACCAGCTGGGAGACCCGCACCGGCTGGGTCGTTGTGCGCGATGTTCTCTGCATCGGCCCTTGGCACCACACCGAAGAGCGCTCGCACACCCATCGGCGCTCGCCCACCGACTACGACGCCGACCACGTTCTTTTGCGCACCGTGCGCTGCGTGCAGGGCTGGGTGGAGATGCACCTCGACTGCGAACCCGTCTTCGACTACGGCGGTCTGGCGGCAGAGTGGTCCTATACAGGCCCCGGCTACAACGCGGCCACCGCCGGCTCCGAGGGAATGGAGCTCAAACTGCAGCTCGTCACCGACATGAACCTCGGCTTCGAGGGCCCCCGTGCCCGCGCCCGCACCATCCTGCGCGAGGGCGAGAACGCCTTCGCTGCGCTCGGCTGGTCCACGCACCCGCTGCCCAGCACCTACGCCGAGGCCGACGAGCGCCTCGTGCGCACCGCCCACCACTGGCAGGAGTGGCTCAAGCAGGGCACCTTCCCCGATCACCCCTGGCGCACCTACCTGCAGCGCAGCGCCCTCACGCTGAAGGGGCTCAGCTATGCACCCACCGGCGCGATGGTCGCCGCCGCCACCACCTCGCTGCCCGAGACCCCCGGCGGCGAACGCAACTGGGACTACCGCTACACCTGGATCCGCGACTCCACCTTCATGCTCTGGGCCCTCTACACCCTGGGCTTTGACTGGGAGGCCAACGACTTCTTCTACTTCGTCGCCGACCTCGCCGAGGGCGCCGAGGAGGGCGAACTGCAGATCATGTACGGCATCGGCGGCGAGAGTCGCCTCGACGAGCAGGAGCTCAACCACCTCTCCGGCTACGGCGGCGCCCAGCCGGTGCGCATCGGCAACGGCGCCTACAGCCAGCGCCAGCACGATGTCTGGGGGGCGGTGCTCGACTCCATCTACCTGCACACGCGCTCGCGCGATCAGCTCCCCGATCGGCTGTGGCCGATCATCAAGCGCCAGGTCGCAGGTGCCTTGGAGCACTGGCGCGAACCCGACAGCGGCATCTGGGAGGTCCGCGGCGAGCCCCAGCACTTCACCTCCTCCAAGCTCATGTGCTGGGTCGCCGCCGATCGCGGCGCGCGCCTGGCGCTCTTGCGCGATGACCGCGACTGCGCCGCGCGCTGGCAGGCCGCCGCCGAGGAGATCCACGCCGACATCTGCGCCAACGGCGTCGATGAGCGCGGCGTCTTCACCCAGCACTACAACACCACCTCGCTCGACGCCTCGCTGCTCTTGATGCCTTTAGTGCGCTTCCTGCCCGCCGAGGACCCGCGTGTCGTTGCCACTGTCCTCGCCATCGCCGATGAGCTCACCGAGGACGGGCTCGTGCTGCGCTACCGCGTGCAAGAGACCGACGATGGCCTCTCCGGCGAGGAGGGTTCCTTCACCATCTGCTCCTTCTGGCTCGTCTCCGCGCTGTGTGAGATCGGCGAGCTCCAGCGCGCCCACGAGCTCTGCGAGAAGCTCATCTCCCACGCCAGTCACCTCGGGCTCTACGCCGAGGAGATCGAGCCGCGTACCGGCCGGCACCTCGGCAACTTCCCCCAGGCCTTCACGCACCTCGCGCTCGTCAATGCCGTCATGCACGTCATCCGCGCCGAGCACGGCGAGCACGATCCGGCCTCCGCGATAGCTACGGTACTTCGATGAGCGCGGCCTCAACCTATCTGCGCCTGGAGGTGATCAGCGGCGTCTCCCCCGGCAGCACCCTCGTCGTCGAGGACGAGCTCGTCATCGGGCGTCACGCCACCGGCCCCGGGCGGCTCTCCGAGGACGAAGAGATCTCTCGCCAGCACGCCCGCATCTCGCGTGAGGCCGCCGGCAACTACGCCATCGAAGACCTCGGCTCCTCCAACGGCACCTTCGTCAACGGCCTGCGCATCCAGAGTCCCAAGGTGTTGGACATCGGCGACTCGATCGAGACCGGCGCTACCACCATGGTCGTCAGGGCCGTCGTTGAGCCGGAGCCAGAGCCTGTGGCTGAGCCCCAGGCCACCCCGGCTGCGTCGGCTCGCGCCGCTCCCACCGTGTTTGCCCGCGTCCCCGTCGTGGAGGAGACGCCAGCGGAGCAGATCCCGCCGCCCGCGCTCAAGCTGGAGATCGACTTCGACGCCCGCGAGGCGCGGATTGCACTGGGTGACGGCGGCGAGACGGTGCGTCTGGTCTTCGCCGACGGGGCCTGGCGCGTGGGCTAAGCCGGGTTGCCCAGCGCCGCCGACCAGCCGAAGCGGGTCATGTCGGTAGCGGGAGCCAGGGCGCCTGGGCGATCGCCGCGGCGCACGAACACGATCGGCGCCGGGGCCGAGCGGGCGATTGCGCGGCGCGTCTCGCCCAGGCCCTCCTTGCGCCAGCGCTCTGACAGGCCCACCAACAGCAGGCCCGCGTCGGCTGTCGCCGCGAGGATGCCATCGCGGCCCGGCTCCGCCAGCACCGGTTCCGCCGTCACCCCCGCGAACTGCTGCACGATCAAGGCCGCATTGGCCAAGAGGCCGCTCGCGTCGCGGCCGTCCTCGCGCTGGCCAGCCGCGCCCAGCAGGCGCAGCGGCGCGCCGCTTGACGCCGCGATCCAGCTCGCCAGCTCAAGCGCCGCCCAGTCGTGATCCGCGCCGCCGAAGGGGACCATCACGGGGCGATCCGGGCCAGGTTTGACCTCAACGCCCTCGCGCGCCACTAGCACCGCCACGTCGCAGCGTGCCTCGCTCAGGACCGTGCCCACCTCCTCGCGGGGCACGCCGTCGCCCAGCAGTGGACGGCGGCCGTCGAGCAGCAGCAGGTCGATCTCCTCATCGCGGGACAGCCGCGTCAAATCGCGGCCCGGGTCGGCCGATGTAAACGCCACCGCGCGTGCCGCAATTCCCTCCGCCAGTAGCTCCTCGCGCTTCTCCTTGAGCTGCTCGCTCGCCCGGCTCACCCGCCGCGCCTCCGTCTGCAGGCCCCCCCGCACCGTCGCACCCCGTGGGGGACGCACCAGGCGCGCCACGATCAGCTCGCGCCGCGGCTCCGAGCGCGCCAGCGGCTCCGCTAGCGCCAGCAACTGCTCCAGCGCGGCCGTGCTCTGTGGGGCCACGAGGATCGCATGGCCGGCCCCAACCGGCTGCTCCGGGGTCACTCCCGGCTCGCTCGGCACCGCCATAACGCTGCTCGCGGCCAACTCCTCCTCCGGCTTCTCCCCGAAATCATTGTGGGGATCGAGCACGCGCATCAGCGGCCCTGCCATGAACGTCGTCACCAGCGCCATCAGCACCAGCGCCGTGAACAGCGCCGAGGAGATCGCGCCCGTGCTCAGCGCCAGGTTCAGGACGATCAGCTCTGTCAGGCCGCGCGTGTTCATCAGCGCCCCCAGTACCGCCGACTCGCGCCACGGCAGGCGGATCGCGCGCGCCGCCAGCAGCGTGCCGCCGTACTTGCCGAGGATCGCGATTGCGCACAGTAGCGCCGTGATCGCGATCAGTTCGCCGTTACCCAGCAGCGCCACATTTGTGCGCAGGCCCGTGTACGCGAAGAACAGCGGCAGCAAGAGCGTCAGCACGAAGTCCTCCACGCGCCGCGTCACGTCTTCGCTTAGCCCCGCGTGGCGCGGCATCACGATGCCCATCACGAACGCCCCGAAGATCACCGCGATGCCGATCTTCTCCGTCGCTATCGCCGACAGCAGCACGCCCGCGAAGATCGCCGTGATCCACGTGCCCGGGATGCGCCCTGCCTCGTCGTAGGCCACCGCCGCCCGCGCCAGCACCGGGCGCACCAGCAGGCCCATCGCCAGGCAGAACAGCGCCGCCCAGCCGATCGTTTCCAGCACCGCCACGCCGCTGCCCGCACTCGCCACCGCCGTCGCCAGCGCGATCAGGAACCACGCTGAGACGTCGTCCACCGCCGCCGCCGACAGCGCCAGCGCGCCCAGCGGGCGCTTGAGCATGCGCCGCTCCGAGATGATCCGCGCCAGCACCGGGAACGCCGTGATCGACATCGACACCCCCACGAACAGCGCGAACGCCGCAAAGCGGATGTCGGGCGCCAGCAGCGGATACAGCGGCAGCGCCACCAACATGCCCAGCATCAGCGGCACCAACAGCGCCGTATTCGACACCGCCAGCGTCATCCGCGCGCGTCCCTTCAGCGAACCCAGATCGACCTCCAGGCCGATCAGGAACATGTAGAAGATCAAGCCCAGATTCGCCACCACGCCGATGAACGGCACGATGTCCGGGGCGAAGATCGTCGACTGCAGTTCCGGCGCGATCGCCCCGAACAGCGTCGGCCCCAGCAGAATCCCCGCCAGCACCTCGCCCATCACCCGCGGCTGGCCGATCCGCGGCATCAGGCTGCCACACAGGCGCGCGAACAGCATCACAATCACCACCGCGATGAAGAACGCCACCACCGTGTTTTCCGCCGTGCGCTGCTTGGTCGCCGCGATGTGTTCGGGCAACGTGGGCTTGGGGGCCGGCGTGCTTGCGCCCGTTGCCGCGGCGGCTGCCGCCGTCCCTGGGGCGGCCGGGGTCTTGGCTGCCCCGCCGCCCGCCGTGCCCTTGGGCGACACCACGACCGCAGGTGGTGGCGTGAACGTCAGATCAAGCGCGCGGCCCGCCGCTGTCCCCGTCACCGTGCGGCTGCCACCGTGCTCGCACTTGACCGCGCCGATGAGCGTGCCCGCCTTGTAGAGGAGCGTGCCCCGTGGCTTCTTGGAGGTCACCACCTTCACCTTCGAGCCGCTCCCCGAGAGCTTCATCTTGCCCCCCAGGCACGCCGAGCTGGGGGCCAGCTGGTATTCGCCGCCCACCGAGTGCGGCGCCCGCGGCTTCGGTGCCCCCGGTTCGGGCGGATCGCGCTTGAGTTCCGCCGCCACCGGCAGGCCGCCCAGCGAGCCCGCCAGCACGCCGCTTGCCACGCGCGCAGCGATGGGTGCGCTCGCGCCATGCAGGCAGTGCACCGTGCCGCTCAGGCGCCCTTCCTTCCACTGCAACGCGCCGCTGATTGTGGACTGCGCGTTTGAGATCGTCACGAAACGGCCCGACTGCGCCAATTCCATCTTGACTCCCAGACAGGCCGTTGCGGCTGACACGTCATAGCCGCCCGCGATCTGCTTCTGCGCGTGCTTGCTCGTGCCCGAGGTGAACACGAAGATCACCACTGCCGCCGTCACCGCGATCAGCAGCGCGTAGTGCACGAGGAGGCGACGACTACCAAAGGCTCCGAAGGAACCCTCTGTCTTGGCGTCCATTGGCTCGCTCCCCCTCTTGCTCATGCCGGGCGGGATGAGTGTAACGGCGCGATCCGTCGTATGACTTGCAGGCGTAAGCTCGGCACCGCCCCCCTACGCGGTTTTCCGCACGCTCTCTCCGGTTGCGGTACTCGGCGCGGGTCTCCCGTGTTCTGGAATATGATTCACCCTCCCGGCAAGTGAGACGAGGTGCTCTGAACATGCAGGCAATACGCAGACGCTCGCGGCGGATGCTCGCGGCCCTAGTGCTGGCGGCGTTGCTGGCGATCGGCGCCACTACGAGCATGACGGCAACCGCCGCCGCTCCGGCGCCGCCGATCAACGACAACTACCTCGAATCGCTCAACATCAACAAGCCCGGCAGCGCGCTCAACCGCACCGAAACCATCACCGACGTGCGCGACACCACTGCCGCCACGATTCAGCCCGACATCTTCAACCCCACCTCGCACGGCGGGCCGCCCGAGTTCAGCGGCTGCAACGGCGTCAGCGAGAGCGGCACCGTCTGGTACGACTTCTACCCCGACGCCAACGGTCTGGTGCGCATCCGCACCTCCGCGCCCTTCGGCACGATCATGGCCGTCGTGCCCTTCGATCCCAAGTCGCTCTTGCCCGAAGAGAGCCAGCGCCACTGCGCCGTCAACCAGCCCGATGCCGCCGGCGAACTGTTCGCCAACGTCCAGGCCGGCAAGTCCTACACCGTGCAGATCGGCGGCGTCGCCGGCTCCGCCGGCAGCATTCAGTTCCTCTTCGACTACCTCGTCAAGCCCCCCCGGCTGCACGCCGAAGCCACGCTTGCCGCCGCGCCGCTGTCGAATGGCATACGCATCGTCAGCCTCTCCGTCGAAGCACCCCACAAGGCCCGCGTCGAAGTGCGCTGCACTCGCGGTTGCCGCTCGCAGGCCACCACGGCGCGTAGCGTCGGCTTCCCCCATCTGAAGGGGGCGGTCGTGCCCAACGGCGCCAGTCTGAAGATCTACATCACCGCCAAGGGCGCCACCGGCACCTACATCGAATACCGCATCCACCGCGGGGCGCGTCCCTTCACCAGGATTGAACGCTGCCTGGCGCCGGGCTCCAAGAAGCCCAAGGCCTGCGAATGACCGCCACCGCGAGGCGCTGTGCATGATCACGGCGAGGCCCCGCACATGACCCCTGACGCGAGGCATTGCGCATGACCGCCACCGCGCGTGGTCGGGTGGTGATCGCGGCGCTCGTCGTGGTGCTGGCCTTCGGGGCAGCCTTTGCGGTGCGCAAGGCCACGGCAGGCTCCTCCGGTTCGGCCTCGGTGCCGGCGCCGCTCGTGTTGCCGACGAGCTCTGTGCACGTCTCCGGCGTGGCGCTACCGGCCGTGGCGGTACCGGCGCTGCGCCATCCGCCGCGTCCCGCGACCCCCGCTCCGAGTGCGCCTGCGCCGAGTACGCCCTCAGCGCCCGCCGCACCTGCGCCCTCGACACCCTCGGCTCCGCCCAGCGGTGGCGGAGGAGGAGGCGGCGGCGGTGGCGGTGGCGGAGGCGGCGGGGGTGGCGGCCCGGTCGTCGTGGGCTGACGTCGCGTAGGCTTGCGTTGAAGTGCACGTGACCTTTACCTGCCAGGTGATCTGATGGACTCGCCGCAGAGTTCCACCGTCGTCGCCGGCTACCGCATCGACGGCACCCTCGGCGAAGGGGGCATGGGCACCGTCTACCGTGCCACCCAGCTCTCGCTCGAGCGCGTCGTGGCGCTGAAGGTTTTGACCGCGGAGCTCAGTGCCGACCCCGGCTTCCGCGAGCGCTTCCGCCGCGAGGGCCTCTTGCAGGCCGCGCTCGATCACCCCCACATCGTCACTGTGTACGAGGCCGGCGAGGCCAACGAGCGGCTCTTCCTCGCCATGCGCATGGTCGAGGGACCCACGCTCAAGGACCTCATCGTGCGTCACGAACTCGACGACCGCCGCGCGCTGCGGCTGCTCACGCAGGTAGCCGAGGCGCTCGATGCGGCGCATGTGAAGGGGCTCATCCACCGCGATGTCAAGCCGCAGAACGTGCTCGTCGGTAACGGAGACCACGCCTATCTCGCCGACTTCGGGCTGACCAAGGGCAGCGACGACGCCGCGATGACCGAAACCGGCCAGTTCGTGGGCACCATCGACTACATCTCACCCGAGCAGGCCCGCGGTGAGCGCGCCACCGCCGCCAGTGACGTCTACGCCCTCACCGCCGTGCTCTGCGAGTGCCTCACCGGCAAAGTGCCCTACATCAAGGCCACCGAAGAGCGCGTGCTGCTCGCGCACCTCTCCGAGCCGCCGCCCAAGCTGAGCGAGGTGCGCGCCGATCTGCCCGCCGCGATGGACGAGGTTGTCGCGAAGGGGATGGCCAAGGACCCTGCGGAGCGCCCCGCCTCCGCCGGTGAGCTCATGCTGCTCGCCCGCCGCGCGCTCGGCGCCGTGCCCGAGGGCGCCGCACCGGGGGCTTCCACCGAGGAGACGCGTCAGCGCGCTGCCGCCGGATCGCCCACACGGGCACCGCGCACGGGCGTTGGCAGTGATCCTGGCGCGACGCGCATGGCCGGGGCCGCCGCGGCGGCGTCGACTGCGGCTGCGGACCGCACCGCCCAGTCCGCCACGGCGCGCGATGGGGTTGCCGGCAGCGGAAGGTTCGTACTCGTGGTGCTCGCTGCTGCCGTCATCGCCATTGCTGTGGGCCTGCTGCTCGGTGGAGGATCAGGTGGATCGAGTGCAACCTTTGGCAACTCCGCCTCAGCCGGCAACATCGAACTCTCTTTCCCGGCCAGTTGGCAGCATCTAGCGAGTGCCCCAGCAATTCCTGGGCTTACGTTCTCGCAGCCGCTCGCGCTGGGACAGGGTGGGGGAGGGGGGGGTGGGGCCGCGGCCCCCGCTTCAGCGCGCCTGATCGCAGGGCAGGTAAGTGCCTCCGGGCTCTCGCTTCTGCCCTCGGCGTTTACTGCTTCGCTTAACGGCGCCCTGCCCAAGCCCGAACCGGTGCGACTGGGCGAAGTGCAGGCGCTGCGCTACAGCGGGCTCTCGGTGCGCGGCTCCAACACTCCGCTCACGCTCTACGCGGTGCCCACGGCCAACGGGGTGGCCACCATTGCGTGCCTGGGAGCGACGGCCTCTGGGCCGGCGACGCAGTGCGCGCAGATCGCCGCCACGCTCAAGTTGACCGGCACCACGGCCTTCGGCCTGGCTCCTAGCGCGAGTTATGCCGCCGCGCTCGGGCACACCTTTGGTTCGCTGCGCAGCGCCGCTGCCACTGGTACAAGCCAGTTGAGCGCTGCCTCCAGCGCCTCCGCGCAGGCTGCTGCGGCGGCACAGCTCGCCACGGCGTATGGGGCGGCCTCGCGGTCGCTGGCCGGGCTCACCGTCAGTCCCGCGGTCAGGGATGTCAACGCGAACCTCGCCAGCTCACTGGCTGCTGCGGGTCGGGGCTACACCGCGCTGGCGGCGGCGGCGCGCGCCGGGGACGACGCGGCCTATGCGCGGGCGCAGCGCACGATCAGCAGCGCTCGCGCTGAGACAGCCAAGGCGCTCGCCGCGCTGCGCCAGGCCGGCTACGTCGTCTCAGGCTGATCGGCCGGCGAGAGCCCTGCTTGATTGGTCAACGAGGGCTCTGACTGGCTTGCCGCTGGTGTCGAGTCATCGTCGGCGAGCGACCAGATCGTGATGTTGGCCTTGCGCCCGCGTAGCTCCACCTCGTCCACGTAGACGATGTCCTGTGGCGGCTCGATCAGTGCCTCCTTGGTGGTGCCCGAGAGCAGCAGCTGGTGGGGGGTGCCCTTGGTGTACTGCTCGATGCGCGCGGCCACGTTGGTGGCGTCGCCCACGGCGGTATACTCGACGCGGCGCTCCGAGCCCACGTTGCCCGACATCACGTGGCCCGAGTTCAGGCCGATGCCCATGCGAAAGCCCGCGCCCAGGTCCTGCTCGTGCAGCCACGCGTTGAAGCGCGGCAGGCGCAGGGCGAGCATTTCGCGTGCCGTTGAGAGCGCGCGGTCAGCGTGGTCGGGCTGGGCGATCGGCGCGCCGAAGACCGCCATGATGCCGTCGCCCATGTAGGCCACCAGCGTGCCGCCGTGGTCGAGGATCGCATCGCTCATCTCGCTCAGATAGCGGTTGAGCACTTCGATCACGCGGTCCGGCGTGAGCGTTTCGGCGAACGTCGTGAAGCCGCGCAGGTCCGTGAACATCACCGTGCCCTCGCGCTGTACGCCGCCCAGGCGCAGCCCTTCGCCGGTGCTCGCCAGCACCTCGTCGACCACGTTCTCCGGCACGAAGCGCGAGAACAGATCACGCACGCGCTCGCGCTCGAAGGCTACCGTCACCAGCTGCACCGACAAGGCTCCCGCCGCGCTCAGGATCAGCACACCGAGTGGGTACACAAATGACACCACGCGCCCGCTCTGGAATGCCAGCTGCACGCCCAGCGTGAAGGCCGCGGCCAGCGCCAGGGCCAGCGCGATTGTCGCGATCGGACCGAGGCGCAGGCTCGCCAGCGGCGCTGCCAGACCCATGATGATGATCAGCGCCAGGTCGACCCACGCCGGGACCGAGCGCAGCGGCAGGCCGCGCAGCACCGTCTCGATCGCGCTCGCCTGCACTTCCGCGCCCGGCATTTCGCTCGCCGTCGAGGTGGGGTGGATGTCCTGCAGTGATGGCGCCGAGGGGCCGACGACGACGATCTTGTTATGGAAGAAGCCGGGGGGCAGCTTGTTGGCGTAGACCTTCGAGAACGACACCCGCTGCAGCGTGTTGGATGGACCGTAGTAGTCGATCCACGCCGTGCCGTCCTTGAACAGGTGCGGGTCGATGTGGTGTCCTTTGGCGACTTCGGCGCTGGCCACCGAGAGCGTATTCAGGCCGCCCACCGAGTAGGCGACGCGTCGCAGCACGCCGCCGGGATCGTCGGGCAGCAGCGCATTGCCGGCGCGTGAGCCGACTTCCTTGAGCAGCACCGTCCCTTCGCTTGAGCCCAGGAAGCGCGTGTTGCCGTGGGCGTCGGTCTCCGTCGTGGCCATCACCGTGCGCCCGTGCGCGCTTTCAAGCGCTTCGATCAGCGCTGTCTCATCCGCCTTTGCCTGGGGGCATTCGCCCGCTGGGGGCTGCGCGCCCTTCGCCGTGAGGGGGCAGGCGCTGGCCTCGGTGAACTGCACGTCGTAGGCGATCACCTGCGGCTGATCGCGCGCGATGTTCTCAATCACCCGCGCGTGCACCTTGCGCGAGAACGGCCACTGCAGGCCTAGTTCGTTGAAGGTTTCGGCGTCAACCTCCACCAGCACCACATTCTTCGGCGGCGCCTTGCGCCCGCGGATCGAGAAGCGCGCGTTGACCGTGCTCAGCTCAAGCGAGCGCAGCAGGTCGGTCTCATACGCCACGATCCCCAGGGCTGTGGCGCCCACCGCCACGATCGCCAGCAGCGTCAGTCGCAGCCGCTGCGCGCGTGCCGCTCCCTCTCGCCTGCGCTTGCGCTTCACTCGTTCACCGAAGATCGCCTCTGACGAAAGCTATCCCAGGGCGCGGCGCTGTGGGCGGCGGGCGCGGCGCTGAGGGCGCAGAGCGCGCCCTGCGTTACCCTGGCCCTCAACGATGGACGATCCCTCACGCTTCGTACTGCCAGAGGACCTGACGCTGGCAGACCGCTACACCGTCCAGACGCCGATCTCCAGTGGCGCCATGGGCGCGGTCTACCGCGGCCTGGACACCCAGAACGGCGCGGCCGTGGCGATCAAGCACGTCAACAACACCCGCCACGCCGAGCGCTTCGAGGTCGAGGCGCAGCTGCTCGCGCTGTTGCGCCACCCCCGTGTGGTGCAGGTCCTCGACCACTTCTCCGACGAGCGCGGGCAGTACTTGATCATGCAGCTCGTCGAAGGTATCGATCTGCACGGTGTGCTCGCGCGCGACGGCGATCCCGGTCTGCAGCTCGATCAGGCGGTCGAGTACGCGCGCCAGAGCTGCGAGGCGCTTGAGTACGTGCACGAGCAGCAGATGGTGCATCGTGATGTCAAGCCGCAGAACCTGATCCTCGGCGAGCACGGCGTGATGCTGGTGGACTTCGGCATCGCCCGCCTGCTGCAGGACGAGGAAGAGGACGAAGGCACCATGGGCGTCGGCACCCCCCGCTTCATGGCGCCCGAGGTCTTCGCCGGCGGCTCGGTCTCCCCGCGCAGCGACGTCTTCGGCCTCGCCGCCACCCTGTGGACGCTGATCGTCGGCAAACCGCCCGTCTACGCCAGCCCCACCGAGCTGCGCGAGCTCGTCCCCGACGTCCCCCCCGAGATCGCTGAGGCCGTCAAGGCGGGCCTGGAGATGATTCCCGAGCGCCGCGTCGCCTCGATCGCCGCCTTCGCCCGCGCGTTGGGCGGTCAGTCCGGGACAACAGTCGGCGGCTCCCTCACCCTCTCCGTCGACGGTCCCGCCGCGCGCCGCAGTCTGATGGAGGGCATCGTGCGCACCGCAGCCGGCGTGTTCGGCGCCGCCGCCTCCTCGATCGCCTTGACCGACGCCAACACCGGCGAGCTCGTCTACCAGTCCGCCTGGGGCGCCGGCGGCCGCGAGATCGTCGGCGTGCGCTTGCCGCCCGGCCAGGGCCTCTCCGGCAGCGTTGTGGAAACCGGCCAGCCCTTGGCCGTCAGCGACTGCCGCACCGACCCCCGCTTCGCCGCCCGCATCGCCGCCGGCACCGGCCACGTCCCCTACACCATGCTCGTCGTACCCTTGGTGCGCCAGGGGCGTCCCATCGGCGTCCTCTCGCTGCTCGACCGCCGCGACGGCGGCCACTACGGCTCCGATGACGCCGAGCGCGCCTCGCTGTTTGCCGAGCTGGCCGTGAGTGCCATCGAAGCCGATGGGCAGGTCCTGCCCAGCTTGGGGGCGCGGCGGCCGCGGGGGGTTACGCCGGTTTGAGGGGACTTGCTGCGGGTGCCGGGTGCGAGCGCGGATCGCCGGCTGGTCGGATCAGCCGCGCTTGCCGGGCGCTCGCGCCAGGTAGCTCTGGCCCGTGAACAGCGTGACCGTCTTGCGCTTGTGGAAGTCGCGCACGGAGAGCGTGCCGCGCACGACGTGTGTGAGCGTTCCGTCGCAGCGATTCTGCACGCTCCACGTCGTCCCACGCACCGTTGCGGCGCTGTACTGGCCGCGGCCGGTGAAGTGGCCGTGCGAGTTGGCTGACAGGCGGCCCAGCACCTTGCTGCTCGCGTGGGAGGCGAGCGCGGCCTTCTTGCCCTTGCCGGTGCTCGCGCACACCTGACGGGCGCTGTGGTTGTTGATCACGCTCAGTTCCGTCAGCCCGTGCTGCTTGCGCGCCTGCAGCAGCTTGAAGATCCCCGCGCCGAAGTTGCCGAACTGCACCTTGCCCTTCGGCGAGGCCGTCGTCGCCGTCGTGATCTTCGCCACGCCCTTGCTTGCTTCGAGGATCGACCCGAACGGGATCTGCCGCGCCTCCGTCAGCGGGATGAACGACCGGCCCTTCGTCAGCGCTGCGAATGCCTCTGTAGGCGACGGTGCACGTGCGAACGACGCCAGCGTCGCGCCGGGGGGCAGCTCGATGTACACGATCCCCGACACCGGCGCGATGTTCGCCGTCTTGCCCAGCACCGGCGGCGGTGGCGGCGGGTCGGCCGGCGTCTGCAGGATCTGATCCGCGCCCTGCGCCGTGCCCAGGCTGTTGCTCGCCACCGCCCGCACGTGGTAGGTCACGTTTGGCAACAGGCCCGTGACCGTCGCCGTCACCGTGTGGCTTGCGAAGTCCGGGGGCACCGACTGGTTGGGGGTCGAGGTGCCGTAAGTGATTGCCGCCACCGTCGCGCCGCCGAAGGTGCCTCCGTATTCGAAGTGCACCGTCGTGGGGAGGCCGTTCGGGTTGACCGTTGCTGTGAAGACTGCGCTTGTGGTCGTCAGGACCGACGGTGGCGCGGTGCCAATCAGCGCGGGCGCCGCCGGGTTGAGGGGCGGAGGAGGCGGGGGAAGGGGGGTTACGTTGGCGCTGCTCGTCGCCACGGCGTCGGCGCCGCCCACGTCGGCGATCGTAACTGTGGTCGCATAGGTACCGACGTTGGCGTACGTGTGCGTGCCGCTGACAGCGAAGCCACCGCTGGGCGCGGGGGCGATCGTTCCGGCCGAGTTGCTGCCGTCGCCCCAGTTGATCCTCGCCGTGTAGTCCGAGACCGTCCCCGCCGGATCGCCGTCGGCGAATGTCGCCACAGTGGGGCTCGACTGCACGCCCGCCGTCGCATCCAAGGGTACGCCCGTGGCGCTCAGCGGGGCATCCTGCACCTTGAGGTCGAAGGGACGGGTTGTAAGACCTCCGTCGCTGTTGAGGTAGCTGAAGCTCCCGTGGTAAATGCCCTCCTCTGCATAGGTGTGGGTGCCCGTAAGATGTCCGGTCGTGGGGTCGAACGTGGCAGGGGAGGGATTTGTGCCGTCGCCCCAGTCGACTGTCGGAGTGCTTCCTTCCTGCGGGGAAGCGGCGCCAACCACCTCCGAGAACGGCTGTCCCTCGACCGGCTGGAATAGCTCGTAAGCGCCGATATCGCAGCCGACGCCCTGCGGCCTTGAGACGCTTCGCTGGTCGGTCCCGCCGCACCCCGGGGCGTTGGCAGGAACGGCGTCGATTGCTGGGCTGTTCGCCTGTAGGGCCAACGTTTCGGTATTGCCGCCGTTGTCCTGCAGGCCACTGGACATGAACTGTGGATCGGTGTTCTGCAGGTCGCCGGTTGCCGTGAAGCCGCAGTCCGCCGCGCTCTCCAGGTTGTGGCCAAGCGAGGAGATGCCGCTGTTCCCGCAGTTCGAGGGGGTTTCTGTGGCGGGGAGATTGACGGTGTTGCCCGCGACGATCGAGTTCTGCACCGAGATCGTGCCCTGGCTGGCCAGCAGGCCGCCGCCTTCGGTGCTGCGGGAGCCGCCGTTGTTGTTTGCGATCGTCGAGTTGACGATTGTCGTGGTGTTGGGTTCTTCGCCTTCCGTTGAGCACGCGCCTTCAGTGCCGCCGCACCAGCTGAAGATCCCGCCGCCTAGCGCGGCGCTGTTGCGGGTGACAGTCGAGTCTTCGACGACCAGCTTGCCGGCTGTGCCCGTGACCGGGTTGGGGCCGAAGTTCTGGATTCCGCCCGAGTCGCCGCCAGCGCCGTTGGGATTCGTGCTTTGGTTGTTGGATATGAGCGAGTGCGTGACCGTCAGCGTGCCGCCTTCGTTGGCAACGCCACCACCGGAGCCTTCTTCGGCCGTGCCGTCGATGATCGCGTCTTCGCTCAGCGTGAGTATCGCCCTGTTGAGGATGTCACCCCCGAAATAGCCGTTGTTGGCGTTGGCATGGCCGAATACCATCGACAGGCCAGAGATCGTCACGGTCGGGACGACATTTGTGCGGGGATTCGGCTCGACGACGAACACGCGGTTCACGGGCGTGGAGTTCTGGAAGATGCTCACCTTACTCGCGCCGGCGCCGGCGATCACAACGCTTCGAAAGATCGTTAGTGGCCCATTGGAGAGGAAGTAGAACGTGGAGCCTTCGTTGGCGGGGACGACGATCTTGTCGGGTGGGTTCGGCGTGGAGGGCAGATTGTTCTCATAGTTGATGAGTCCCCGCAGCGAGCAGGTGTTAGAGCTGGGAACTTCGCAGATCGTCGCGATGTCTTCGGCTGTGCCCACTTCGTAGGTTTCCGCCCGCGCCGAGGCGGCCAGGCCGATCGTTCCCGCGAGCGCAACGAGGATCGTCGCAGCAAGCGCCAAGCGCAGATGCCTGATGTCGAACACGAATCGCATCATCGTCTAACGACGCGGCGCTCGGGCCAGGTAGGTCTGGCCGGTGAACAGGGTGACCGTCTTGCGCCTGCGGAAGTCGCGCACTTCCAGCGTGCCGCGGAAGACCCGCGTCAGCGTTCCGTCGCA
>DATBPO010000226.1:0-6597 GCA_036561265.1 Solirubrobacteraceae bacterium
ACATCCCGGTGATCGCCTCGGTCGGGGCGGATCGCGACGGGCACTCCTACAACGTCACCGCCGACGAGGCCGCCGGCGCCGTCGCCCGCGCGCTCGGCGCCTACAAGATGATCTTCCTCACCGACGTTCCCGGCTGGCTCGCCGACCCCAAGGACCCCGACTCGCTCATCGCCCAGGCCACCGCCGAGCAGGTCAAGGAGGCCATCCCGGGCCTGCAAGGCGGCATGCGCCCCAAGCTCCAGGCCTGCCTCGACGCGATCCAGGGAGGCGTCAACTCCGCCCACATCATCGACGGGCGCACGCCGCACTCGCTACTGCTCGAGCTCTTCACCGACGCGGGCATCGGCACCAAGGTGGGTGCCGCGCCGTGAGGGTCTGCGCCTCAATACCGGCCCACCGCGCGATTCGAGCAGCAACGCGGCCCACACGGCGGAGCGGAGCGGAGCCCCTTCCAACATGTCCTTGAGCGAGCTGCAGCAAATCGAGCGCGACTGCGTGATCGCCTCCTACGCGCGCTTTCCCGTGGAGTTCGTGCGCGGCGACGGTCCGCACCTGTGGGACGTCGATGGCAATGATTACCTTGACTTCCTCTGCGGCGTCGGCGTGACCAGTGTGGGGCACTGCCATCCGCGGGTCGTCGCGGCTGCCCGCGAGCAGCTCGGACGGCTCACGCATGTCTCCAATCTCTTCTACACCGAGCCAGCGATGCGCCTGGCTGAGCGCCTCTCGCGCTCCTCGCTCGGCGGCAAGGTGTTCTTCGCCAACTCCGGCGCCGAGGCCAACGAGGCTGCCATCAAGCTTGCCCGCAAGGCGCGCCCGGGCGGCGAGGTCGTCTCGGTCCACCAGGCCTTCCACGGGCGCACCTACGGAGCCCTCTCCGCGACGCCGCAGGAGTCAAAGCAGGCGCCCTTCGCGCCGCTTGTGCCTGGCTTCCGCGCCATCGCGCCGGAGCCGCAGGCGATGCGGGCTGCCGTCAGCGCCGGCACCGCGGCCGTCTTCCTCGAGCCGATCCAGGGCGAGACCGGCGTCAATGTCCTCTCCGAGGAGCTGCTGCACGCCGCGCGCGAGGTCTGCGACGAGCACGGCGCCGCGCTCATCTTCGATGAAGTCCAGTGCGGCATGGGGCGCACCGGCTCGCTCTGGGCGTATGAGCAGACCGGCGTCGTGCCCGACGCGATCACAGCGGCCAAGGCGCTGGGCGGCGGCCTGCCCATCGGTGCGCTCATCACCGGCCCGCGGCTCGCCGACATGCTCGCGCCCGGGGACCACGGCTCCACCTTCGCCGGCGGCCCCGTCATCGCCGCCGCCGCCCTCGCTGCGCTCGACATCAGCGAAGACCCCGAGTTGCTCGCGCGCGTGCGTGAGCTCGGCCAGCGGCTCGCCGCCGGCCTCGAGGGACTGCCGCACGTCCTCTCCGTGCGCGGGCGCGGCCTCATGCTCGCCTGCGAGCTCGACGTCTCCGCCCCCGACGTCGTGCGCCGCGCCCTGCTCGAGGAGCGTCTCGTGCTCAACGCCACCGGCCCCACCACCCTGCGCCTCCTGCCGCCCCTCATCATCGATGAGACCCATGTCGATCAGGCGCTCGAACGCCTCGGCGCGATCCTCACTACGCTTGCGCCGTCATGAGCGACGATCCCGCGGCTTTCGCCTTCCCACCGCGCACCGCCTCCTACGAGGCCGACCCCGAGCAGGTCAAGCGGGTGCTGCTGCTCTACAGCGGGGGTCTTGACACGAGCGTGATGCTCAAGTGGATACAGGATCAGTACGACGCGGAGGTGGTGTGCCTCACCGTCAACCTCGGGCAGCCCGGGGAGGACTACGGGGTCATCGAGGGCAAGGCGCTGCGCCTCGGCGCGCTTGAGTGCCACATCGTGGACGCCCGCGAGGAGTTCGCGCGCGAGTACGTGCTGCCCGCGATCAAGGCCAATGCGCTCTACGGCGGCGGCTACCCGCTGTTCACCGCGCTGGGGCGGCCGCTGATCGCCAAGCTCGCCGTCGACTATGCGCGCAGCAGCGGCTGCGACACGATCGCGCACGGCTGCACCGGCAAGGGCAACGATCAGGTGCGCATCGAGGCCACCGTCGCGACGCTCGCGCCCGAGCTGAAGGTGATCGCGCCCGTGCGCTCCTGGCAGATGGGCCGCGAGGAGGAGATCGCCTACGCGCGCGAGCACGGCATTGAGATTAAGACCCACCCAGCCCAAGGAACGGAGGTGGCGCCGTACTCGATCGACGACAACCTCTGGGGCCGCTCCTCGGAGGGCCGCTGGATCGAGGACCTCGCGCACGCCCCCGACGACGACGTCTTCCAGCTCGTCACGCGGCCCGAGCTGGCACCTGACGAGCCTGAGGTCGTGACCGTCGAGTTCAAAGCGGGCACGCCGGTGGCCCTCAACGGTGAGCCCATGGAGCTCGTACCGCTGCTCGAACGCGCCGCCGAGATCGCCGCGCGCCACGGCGTGGGCATCGTCGATCACATCGAGGATCGCATCGTCGGCCTGAAGGTGCGCGACATCTACGAGGCGCCCGCCGCCGCAATCCTGCTTCCAGCGCACCAGGAGCTCGAGAAGCTCGTCTGCACGATCCACCAGAACCAGTTCAAGCCCCAGCTCGACCGCCAGTGGGCCTACCTCGTCTACGCCGGCCTGTGGTGGGAGCCACTGCGCTCCGATCTCGACGCCTACATGCAATCGGTCAACGAGCAGGTCACCGGCACGATCGGCCTCAAGCTTTACAAGGGCAGCGCGCGCGTAGTCACACGCGCCTCACCGAACGCCGTCTACGACGCCGCCCTGGCCTCCTTCGCGGAGTCCGGCGGCCTCTTCTCGCAGACCGCCTCGCCCGGCTTCATCGAGCTGTGGTCGTTGCAGTCACGCATGGCCTGGCGCTTGCGCAACGAGTCCTGACTTCACGTCCGGCGCCACCCATACCCTGGCCGTGAGCGTGATGGCAGAGGGAGATCCAACCTCAGGCGGACCCGAGCGGCGCCTGCGCCGCGTTGAGCCGGTCGATGCAGCTCTGGCGCGCCGCGCGGAGGCCGCCGAGGCGACGGTGCGCACCTTGGAGTCTCACCTTGCCGACCTGCGCCGCAGAGTGCGTGAGGCCGAGGAGGAGCAGCGGCGCCTTGACGAGCAGCTCGCCGAGCGCGAGTACGAGGTGCGCCGTGTCAAGCAACGCGAGTATGCCGAGCAGCAGTTGCGCGTCGAGGCCGAGGAACAGCGCGAGCGCCTGGAGCGTGAGCAGCGCTCCGAGCTCGATCGCCTGCAGCAGCGCCTCTCAGCCGGCGAGCGCCATGCCCGCGATCTGGCCGAGCGCCTGGAGGTCGTGCGTCGCGAGCTCTCCGAGGCCGAGCAGGAGGCCGTCACGGGGCGCGCCGCGGCACGCCATGCCGAAAAGGAGCGCACTCAGCGCGAGGCCCAGATGACACGTCGCGAGGCCCAGTTGGCCAGTCGCGATGCGGACCTCGCCGCGCGCGAGCTCGGGCTCGAGCGTCAGCTCGCGGACATGGGCCTGCGCCACGAGCGCATGGAAGCGATCGTGCGCGAGCTGCGCAAACTCGTGGAGGGGCTGCAGAGTGCGCGTACGGCTCCCGTCGAGCCCGTCCGCCCAGAGCCCTCCCGCGAAGAGATGGCGCAAGCTCTCGCCGCTGCCGTCGCCCGCCTGCGCGCCCGTGTTCCGGCACCGGCAACGGCTGATGTCGAGCTACCTTTGGCAGTGGTGGAGCAGCTTCCCGTGCAGCGGGAGCCGGCCCCGCAGGCCCAGCCGCAGGCGCCTGTAACCCCCAAGCCGCACAAGCACAGCATGTCGCTGATTGCTCGGGTGCGAATGGCTCGCAAACAGCGACGCGCGCGCTGAACGGACGCCGACGCGCCGCCTAAGATCTCGCACTGTGAGCAAGTCGACCTGCGCCCATCTGCATGTGCACTCCGAGTACTCACTGCTCGATGGCGCGTGCAAGATCGAGGCCCTCGCCGCGCGGGCCGCGCAGTTCGATCAGCCGGCGCTGGGCCTCACCGATCACGGCGTGATGAACGGCGCGGTCGAGCTCCACCGCGCCTGCGCAAAGCACGATGTCAAGCCGATCATGGGTTGTGAGATCTATCTGGTGGACGACCACACGGCGAGAGGCCCCGGCAAGGTGCAGCGCAACCACCTGACGCTGCTGGCGGCCGACGACGCCGGCTACCGCAACCTCGTCAAGCTCTCCTCGGCCGGGTTCCTGGAGGGGCTGCATCGCGGCAAGCCGACCGTGGACCTGCAGCAGGTGCAGCAGCACGCCGAGGGCGTGATCGCGCTCACCGGCTGCTTGGCCTCGCGCTTCTGCCAGCGTTTGCTGGAGGACCGTCCGCAGGACGCGCGCGCACACGCCGATGACTTGCTGCGCATCTTCGGCGCCGAGAACGTCTACTTCGAGCTGCAGAAGAACGGCCTCGCCGAGCAGGAGAAGTGCAACGAGGGGATCGTCAAGATCGCCCGCGAAGTGGGGGGCAGCCTGGTGGGCACCGGCGACGTGCACTACCTGCGCCGCGAGGACTACGACCACCACACGGCGCTGCTGTGCGTGCAGACCAAGAGCACGCTGGCGGCGCCGAAGATGACATTCGACACAAACGAGTTCTACCTGCGCGACTCCCAGGAAATGGTCGAGGCTTTCGCGCAGTGGCCCGAGGCGATCGCCAACACCGTCGAGATCGCCGAGCGCTGCTCGGTGCAGCTGGAGCTCGGCAAGCAGCTGATCCCGAGCTTCCCCACGCCCGACGGCACACCAGAGCGCGAGTACCTGCGCGCCCGCGTGGAGGAGGGGCTGTGCCTGCGTTACGGCGCCCCGGCACCCGCGCACGCGCTGGAGCGCATGGAGATGGAGCTGGGCGTGATCGACCGTATGGGCTTCAACGCCTACTTCCTGATCGTCTGGGACTTCGTCAAGTACGCCAAAGAGAACGGCATCGCTGTGGGGCCGGGCCGTGGCTCGGCGGCGGGCTCGATCGTCTCCTACTGCCTGCAGATCACCGATGTCGACCCGCTGCGCTACGACCTGCTGTTCGAGCGTTTTCTCAATCCCGAGCGCGTGTCGATGCCCGATATCGACATCGACTTCTCCGTGCGCGGGCGCGAGCAGGTGATGCGCTACGTCACTGAAAAGTACGGGCGCGAGTCGGTCGCGCAGATCGTGACCTTCGGCAAGATGTTCCCGCGCGCGGCCACGCGCGATGCGGCCCGCGTACTGGGCTTTGACTACGGCGCCGGCGACCGCCTGGCGAAACTGATCCCCGACCCGATCATGGGCCGGGCGCCCTCCTTCGAGGAATGCTTGAAGCCCGGTGAGCCGCTGCGCAAGGCATACGACGAGGAGCCCGACGCGCGCAAGATCGTCGATGTCGCTAAGGGCCTTGAGGGCATCGTGCGCAACTCCTCGATCCACGCCGCGGCGGTGGTGATCGCCGACCGCCCGCTCACCGACATCGTGCCGCTGCAGCTCGCCGACGCGGGCACCAGCGAGGGCGAGCGCGTGTTCCGCACCGTCACGCAGTTCTCAATGAAGCCCATCGAGGAGATAGGGCTGCTCAAGATGGACTTCCTTGGCCTGCGCAACCTCGATGTGATCGAGGACGCGCTGGACATCATCGAGCGCTCCACGCAAGGACCGAACGGTGAGTCCGGCATGCGCCCGGACATGACCAACCTGCCGCTGGACGATGTGAAGACCTACGAGATGCTCGCGCGCGGGGAGTCCATCGGGGTGTTCCAGTTCGAGTCCGAGGGCATGCGCGAGGCGCTCAAGAAGGTGCGCCCCGACGAGTTCAACGACCTCGTCGCGCTCAATGCGCTCTACCGTCCGGGAGCCATGGATCAGATCCCGGTATATGCCAGGGGCAAGCGCAACCCCGAGCAGATCACCTACCCCGACGAGCGCCTGGGGCCGATCCTTGAGTCCTCCAAGGGAGTGATCCTCTACCAGGAGCAGGCGATGCAGATCTCCAAGGAGATCGCGGGCTTCTCCGGCGCCAAGGCCGACGATCTGCGCAAGGCCATCGGTAAGAAGAACCGCGAGGCGATGGCCGCGCTGAAGCCCGAGTTCGTGGCGGGCTGCCGCGCCTCCGGGACGCGCCCTGAGGTGATCGAGTTCCTGTGGCACACCAACGAAAAGTCCGCGGATTACTCCTTCAACAAGTCCCACGCCGCCTGCTACGGGCTGATCGCCTACCGCACAGCGTGGCTGCGCGCCAACTACCCCGCGGAGTACATGGCGGCGTTGATCTCCTCGGTGATGTCCACCAAGGACAAGGTGCCCTTCTTTGTGGCGCGCTGCGAGGAGATGGGCATCGAGATCCTGCCCCCTGACGTCAATCTCTCAGACCACGAGTTCACCGTCGTAGAGGGCAACATCCGCTTCGGTCTGGATGCAGTGAAGGGTGTCGGCTACCAGGCGGTCGAGGCGATCAAGCAGGCGCGCGAAGGATCGGGACCCGCTAAACCCGCCCGTCCATTTCAATCGCTGTGGGACTTCTGCGAGCGCGTCGACGGTCGCGCGGTCAACAAGAAGGCGATCGAGGCACTCATCAAGTGCGGCGCGCTGGGTTCCACCGGGGCCACGCG
>DATBPO010000227.1:0-15315 GCA_036561265.1 Solirubrobacteraceae bacterium
GAGAGGATCGAGGGTGCGATGCGCACCGAGCGCAGGAGCTGGTTTGACGTGCTCATATCGGCTGCAGCATCGAGTCGCCGCAGCTATTGCATTTGACGATGGCGGTGGAGGACATGCGCACGATCGTGGAGTGCTCGCCGCAGTTGGGGCATACCGACGCCAGCTCGAAGCGGTGCAGGCAGCTCACGCAGCGGTAGCGGCCCGGCAGGTTCGTCGGGCGCAGCCACGGCTCGGAGCAGTGCGGGCAGAGCGGCCCGAGGTTGACATCTCCTCCTCCCGGGGTCTTCTGCTCGGGCTCCATGCGCGCTTAGCTCCTCTGCAGCCGGGCGATGAAGAAGCCGGCGGTATGGTCGCGATGGGGAAGGGTCATGACGGGTCCGTCGGGATCGAGGGCGAAATCGGGCTGGGTTTTCAGGAATGCTTCTATCTGGCGCTCATTCTCGGCCTGAGAGATGGTGCACGTAGAGTAGACCAGCACGCCGCCCGGACGGACCACTGCCGCGCCGGCCGCCAGGATCGCGGACTGCACCTCGGTCATCTCGCCGATGCCCTCCGGTGTGACCCGCCAACGCAGGTCTGCGCGAGCCTGCAGCGTGCCAAGCCCCGAGCAGGGCGGGTCTACGAGCACGCGATCAAATGGCGCTTCGTGGGAGCGCACGAGCGCCGCATCGGCCAACTCCACGCGCACGTTGCCCGCGTGCAGGCGACGCGCCGTCTGCTGCAACTCCGCCGCCCGCCGGGGCTTGAGCTCCACCGCCACCACTTCGCCGCGCCCCTGCATGAGGGCGGCCAGGTGCGTGGTCTTGCCCCCCGGGGCCGCGCAGAGATCGAGCACGCGCTCCCCGGGCTGGGGGTCGAGCGTGCGGGCAACGAGCATCGCCGCGCGCGACTGCGCCAGGAACGCCCCCGAGCGCCACAGCGACGAGGCGTGCGCGTCGAAGGGGCCGTCGAGCACGAGTGCCTCGGGCAGTCGCGGATCGCTATGTGTGCCGACGGGCAGTTCGCGCGCGAGAGCGTCGGCCTCTGTGACAAGCGTATTGACGCGCAGCGCCACCTCACCCGGCTCGTTGTCGGCGGCCATCAGCGCGCGCGCCTGCTCGGGGCCGAGCTCCTGCCACCACAGCCGCACGAGCCACTCGGGGTGGCTGTGCATGATGGCGGCGTGCTCGGGAGTGAGGTCGTCAAGCGCACCCAGCAGCGCGACGGGGCCTTCGCGGATGGCTCGCCGCAGGACAGCATTGACGAGCCCGTGCCCGCCCCTGCTGGCGCTCTTTGCCAGCTCCACCGTGTCTGCCACGACGGCGTGATCGGGAGCGCCGCGCAGGTAGAGCAACTCGTAGAGCCCCAGCCGCAGCGCCGCCAGCACGGGTGGGTCAAGGCGAGTGACCGCGCGCTCTGCGAGGCGCTCGATCAGGTGGTCGAGCGTGCCTCTTCGCTGCACCGCGCCGTAGGCAAGGCGCATCGCCAACGCCCGATCGCGGGCGTCCAGGGATCTGGCCTCGGCGTGCAGCGCGCGGTCGGCGTAGGCACCACGCTCGAATACCCGGCGCAGCACCGCGTAGGCGCAGACCCGCGCTGGGGCCACGGCAGCTCTGGCCACGGCGCTCATGCGCGCGAGGGCACGCCGTGGCCGCGCAGATATGCAGCACCGTCCATCGGTCTAGCGCCGGGCGGCTGCACCCTCGTCAGCTCAAGAGCGCCATCCGCTGTGCCGTACAACAGCCTTTCCGTATCGGCTGCTAGCGAGCCAGGCGGCGGCACCACCCCCGCTGAGACCACATGCGCACTCTGAACACCCAAGAAGCTGCCGTCTTTGCGCTGCAGGCGAGCGCCAATGTGAGGGTGCAGCGCCCTGACGACACGCTCGAGCTCGATTGCGGGACGAGATGGATCGAGCAGGCGATCCTGGGGTGAGATCTTCTCGGCGTAGGTTACCCCCGACTCATCCTGCTCGATGAACTCCAAGGGCTCGTCGAGGGCTTGCATCAGCAACTCGCCGCCGAGGCGTTGCAAGCGGCCGGCCAGCGAGCCATAGGTGTCCTCGGCGGAGATCGGCTCGACTGCCCTCAGACAGACGGGACCGCTATCCAGGCCGGCCGTGAGACGCATGATCGCCACGCCGGTCTCCGCGTCGCCGGCCATGATTGCGCGCTCGATCGGTGCAGCTCCGCGCCAGCGTGGTAGCAGCGAAGGATGCAGATTCAAGATCTCGCGCTCGGAAAGCAGCGGCTCCTTGATGAGGGCGCCGAAGGCGCACACCACCACTGCATCGGCCTTGAGCGCACCGATCTGCCGGCTGACCGCAGGATCGTTGACACTCTCGGGCTGCTCCGTTGCGATACCCAAGGCCCGCGCGGCATCCGCCACGGGAGGCGAGGACAACCGGCGTCCGCGGCCCGCTGGGCGGTCGGGGCGGGTGATGACCAGCAGCGGCCGGTGCTGGCTCCCCGCAAGTTGCTCCAGCACGGCCGCAGCAAACTCGGAGGTCCCGAGGAAGACTGTGCGCTTGCCTTCTTCCGGCGGCTGCGAAGCCCCGCTAAGCGACGCTGGCCTCCCGCTGCCCCTCGCCCTGCTGGGCCTCGCGCATCGCGCGCATAGCTTCCTTGCGCACCGAGCGCGAGACGCGATCGAGAATCAACACGCCGTTGAGGTGATCGATCTCGTGCTGGATGACGCGCGCCTCCAGGTCCTGCGCCTCGACCAGGACCTCGGCACCACCCGCGTCGCGTGCACGCACCCGCACCTGCGCGGGGCGCTCGACCTCGATGTGCACGCCGGGCAGGCTGAGGCAGCCCTCTTCGGCCACCTCCTGCTCCTCGCTCTCCCACTCGAGCACGGGGTTGACGAGCGCGGTGATGTCGTGCTCGGGATCGGTGCGATAGACGAGCACGCGGTGCAGGATGCCGACCTGCGTGGCAGCCAGGCCGACACCAAGCGAGTCGTGCATGAGTTCCCCCATGCGCTCGATCTCCAGGCGTAGAGCATCATCGAAGCGGTCGACGGGCACAGCAGTGGCGCGTAGCACCGGGTCACCGAGCTTACGTACATGGCGCAGGGCAGCATCGCGACGGGCGATCGTCTCGGGGTCGAGCTCAGGCCGCGGCGGCGCCTCCTCGGACTCCAACTCGGAATCGACGTCGGTGATGTCTTGGGCGTCAGCCATCTATGACTCGATTCTAGAGGCCCGCGTCGCCGTAAAGCGGCTTGCTACTGCGGGTCGACGTCGACGCTGAAGCTGACCCCGGTGTGGGTACGCGCGCGCGCCACGTGCTGCACGGCGGCACCGATGGCCCGCACCGTCGCGGTGCGCTCGGCACTCTTAATGACGAGCACCTGCCGCTCGCGCTCGCGCAGGCGAAAAAGGGCGGCGGGGCCGAGTACATCGGCGTCGAGCGGCCGCAGCCGCTCGCAGATCGCACTCGCTGCCGCTCGCGCGCGGGGTGTATCGGCCGCTGCGCAGGTAACACGCACGAGGTGCGAGTAGGGCGGATAGCGCAGCGCTCGGCGGCGTTCGAGCTCGCCCGCCACGAAGCCCTCGCTGTCATGCCGGGCGGCAAACTGGATGGAGCGCGCCGCCGGCGCGATGGTCTGTACCAGCACCTGTCCCTCACCGCCCCGTCCGACGCGCCCGGCGAGCTGGGCGATGAGCGCGAAGGTGCGCTCCTCGGCGCGAAAGTCGGGGAAGCGCAGCGTCGCGTCGGCATCGAGCACCACGCCGAGGGCGACGTCAGGGAAATCGTGACCCTTGGCGACCATCTGCGTCCCGAGCAGTACCCCGGCAGGCGCGTCCTGGAAGCGTCGTAGCAGCGTGGCAACACCCCCGCCACGGGCGCCGGCGACGGTGTCGGCATCGAGGCGAAACATGGGAAAAGCGCCGTCGTCGAGCGTTGCCGCCAGGTCGTGCTCCAGGCGCTCGGTACCGGCCCCGTGACGGGCAAGGGTGCCCGAGCCACACGGGCAGCGCTCGGGGATGTGCTCACGATGGCCGCAGTGGTGACACGCCAGCAGCCCTTGGCCGCGGTGCAGGACAAGCGCGACGTCGCAGTGCGGACAATTCCAGACCGATCCGCAGGAACGGCAGGAGAGAAAGTTCGACCAACCACGGCGATTGAGCAGCACGATCGCCTTGCGCCCTGAGCGTTTGACCTCGGCCAACGCCTGCGCCGTCTCAGGGTGCAGGCCGTGGGGCGCTCCGCACATGTCGAGCACGCCGACGGGGGGCAGCGGACGACCATCGGCGCGACCCGGCAGGCGCAGGCGGGGCACCTCGTGATGGCTCTCGGGCCGTGGCGTGGCGCTGCCGAGCAACAGCAGCGCCTTGCAGTCGCGCGCGCGACGAGCGGCGACGGTACGGGCGTCGTAGCGGGGATCGCCTTCGTGCTTGTAAGAGGCATCGTGCTCCTCGTCGAGCACGATCAGACCGAGCCCTTCGATCGGCGCGAAGACAGCTGAACGGGGCCCCACGCAGACGCGCGCCTCGCCCGAGCGCAGGCGCCGCCACTGCTCATAGCGCTCACCGGCGGAGAGGCGCGAATGCATCACCGCCACCGTCTCGCCAAAGCGCTCGATGAAGCGCCCCACGATCTGCGGCGTGAGCGCGATCTCGGGGACCATCACGATCGCGCCGCGTCCCTGCTGCAGGGCGGCTGCGGCAGCGCGCAGATAAATCTCGGTCTTGCCCGAGCCCGTGACCCCGTGCAGCAGGCGCTGGGCCGGGCGAGGCGCGTGCATCGCGGCAAGCAGATCCTCAAGCACCGCCTGCTGGGCGCCGGTCAGCCGTGGCGCACCGACCGTCAAGGCACCTACGGCGATGTGCTCGCTGCGCTTGGGCACACGTCGCTTGCGCCCACTCAGCCGCCGCGCCGCACCGGGCGGCAGCACCAGTGTGAGCGCACGCGCGATCGTGGAGCAGTACTCAGTTGCGATCCACTCCGCGAGCGCGACGAGATCCACCGGCACGCCGAGCTCTAAAGCCCGCAGCGGTGCCAGCAGGCGCTCCTCGGAGACCTCGCTGCTCTCGGCAAGTCCCACGACGACACCCAGCACCTCACGGCGCCCGAAGGGCACAACGAGCATCGACCCCACGTCCACGCCCTGACGCAGCTCCTCGGGCAGCCGGTAGTCAAACGGCCCCCGCAAGGCGCGGGCAGTGGTCATCGGCTCAACCTTGGCGATGGCAGACATGGAGAAGGGAAAGAGGGCCGCAGAGCGGCCCAGTGGTTGCCGCGGGCGAGGGAATCCCGCCCCGATGCAATCTAGTGGCCCCGTCGGTCAGAGCCCAAGGGCACAGCGCCCGACGGCTCGCGCCGCCGCGTCAGAGCCCGGCGGCCGCGCGCAACGCCTGCGCCCGGTCGGTGCGCTCCCACGTGAAGTCGTGGTCCTCGCGCCCGAAATGCCCGTAGGCGGCTGTCTTCTGGTAGATCGGCCGGTGCAGCTTGAGCTCCTCGCGGAAGGCACCTGGGCGCAGGTCGAAGTGCTCGTCCACGAGACGTGCGATCTGCGCACGGCCGATCTGCTCGGTACCGAAGGTCTCGACCATCACGGACACCGGATGGGCGACGCCGATGGCATAGGCCACCTGCACCTCAGCGCGCTCGGCAAGCCCGGCGGCGACGATGTTCTTGGCGACCCAGCGCGCGGCGTAGGCGGCAGAACGGTCGACCTTGGAGGGGTCCTTGCCGGAGAAGGCGCCGCCGCCATGACGAGCCATGCCGCCGTAGGTGTCGACGATGATCTTGCGCCCCGTGAGGCCGCAGTCACCCATCGGCCCGCCGATGACAAAGCGCCCGGTGGGATTGACGAGGAAATTCTTGAGCAGCTTTTTCTCGTCGTAGAGCTCGGCCGGCAGCACGGGCCGCAGGACGTGCTCGAAGAGGTCGGGCTTGATCAGCGCCTCGGCATCGATGCCGTCGGCGTGCTGGGTGGAGATGAGGATCTTTTCGACCTCCACTGGCTTGCCATCCTGGTAGCGAACCGTCACCTGTGTCTTGCCGTCGGGGCGCAGATAGGGAAGCACCTCGCCCTTGCGCACCTCCGCCAGGCGCTTGGAGAGCTTGTGCGCGAGCGCGATCGGCAGCGGCATAAGCTCCTCGGTCTCGCGCGTGGCGTAACCGAACATCATTCCCTGATCGCCCGCGCCGGCGACGTCGAGCTCGTCCTCATCGGCGGGGTCGTGGCGCGTCTCATAGGCGGCGTCCACCCCCTGGGCGATGTCGGGGGACTGCTTGTCGATCGCGTTGATGACCGCGCAGGTGTCGCAGTCAAAGCCGTAGGCGGCGTTGTCGTAGCCGATCCGGCGCACGGTCTCGCGCGCGACCGTCTGGATGTCGACGTAGGTGTCGGTGGAGATCTCGCCGGAGACGACGATCAGGCCGGTGTTGACGAGCGTCTCGCACGCGACGCGACCGTAGGGGTCGTCGGTGAGCACCGCGTCGAGCACGCCGTCGGAGATCTGGTCGGCGATCTTGTCGGGGTGGCCCTCGGTGACCGACTCAGACGTGAAGAGATACTCGTTATCGGAAAGCTGGCTCATGGGAAGTCGATCGGCTCCGGGTCGTGGCGGACGGTTGCGAGGAGAAAAAGCTTGGAGAGTTTACGCGGCCCGAGCCTGCGAGCGCTGACCGCGCTCTACGAAGTCGATGATCAGCGGCACGCCGTCCATGCCGTAGCGCGCGCGCAGACGGTTCTCGATGAAGTACGCGTAGTCGCGGGTGACGCGCTTGCGGGAGTTGATCTGGATTGCAAAGCGCGGGGGTCGCTCCGCTGTCTGGGTCATGTAGATGAGCTTGAGGCGATGCTGCGCTGAGCCGCCCTTCATGCCCACGGGCGGCTGGCGCGCCTGGACTGTCTCTGACAGGAAGCGGTTGAGCTCCACGGTGGGTATGCGCGCGGAGGTGCGGTCGCCGAGCGCGAGCGCCTCGGTGAGCAGACGCGAGACATGACGGCCGGTGGCGGCGCTGGCGGTGAGCACGCGCGGGCGCAGCCTGAGCTTCGTGGCCACCCGGGCGCGCTCGTGGTCGAGCGCCTCCTCCCCGCCTTCGTGCAGGTCCCACTTGTTGAGGACAACGGCTGTGGCGCAGCCGGCCTTCATCGCGAGCTCCGCGATGCGCAGGTCCTGCGCTGTCACGCCATCGGCGGCGTCGCACACTACCAGTGCCACGTCGGCGCGCTCGGCGGCCCGCTGCGAACGCAGCGCCGTGTAGTACTCCACCGAGTCCGCCACCTTGGCCTGGCGGCGCATGCCGGCGGTGTCGATCAGCGTGACCTTGCGCTCGCCCACCAGCAGGGGCAGGTCGATGGCGTCGCGCGTGGTGCCGGCGAGCGGCGAGACGATCACGCGCTCCTCGCCGAGGAAGCGGTTGACGAGCGAGGACTTTCCCACGTTGGGGCGACCGATGACAGCCAGGCGGATGGTGTCGGCGTCGGGCTCTTCATCGCCCGCCGGCAGCAGCTCGACAATGCGGTCGAGCAGGTCGCCCGAGCCGAGGCCCTGCGCCGCGGAGACCGGCAGCGGATCGCCCAGCCCGAGGCGATGAAACTCGGCGGCCTGCGTGACTTCGGCGACGGAGTCGCACTTGTTGGCAGCCACGATCACCGGCAGCGATGAGCGGCGCAGGAGATCGGCCATCTCCTCATCGCCCGGCCGGACGCCAGCGCGGGCGTCCACGACGAGAACGGCCACCTGCGCGTCGGCCAGTCCCGCTCGCGCCTGATCGCGGATGGAGCCCGCGAGCGGATCTTCGTCCTGGAAGTCCACGCCGCCGGTGTCGATCAGCGTGAAGCGCCGGCCGTTCCACTCGCAGTCGAGCTCCTTGCGATCGCGCGTGATGCCGGGACGCTCGTGCACGACCGCCTCGCGTGTACCCGTGAGGCGATTGATCAGCGAGGACTTGCCCACGTTGGGGTAGCCGACGATTGCGACCTTAAGAGGCATGCCGGCCAGTATGACCGGCGGCGCCGGCGAGCACGGCTATGCGCTCCACGACCTCCTCCACGGAGAGTTCGGTCGTGTCGAGCATGACGGCGTCGGCTGCCGGCGCAAGCGGGCTGTGCTCGCGCTTGGAATCGCGCTCGTCGCGCAATGCCTGCTCGGCGAGCACGGTGTCGGTCTCGGCGTCGAGCTCATCCGCGCGGCGTCGCGCGCGCTCCTGCGCTGAAGCCGTGAGGAACACTTTCAGCTCAGCGTCGGGCGCTACGACGGTGCCGATGTCGCGCCCCTCGGCCACCAGGCCCCCGCCGGCGATGAGCTCGCGCTGACGAGCGACCATTGCCGTTCGCACCTCTGGATCGGCAGCCACCCGCGAAGCGGCCTCGGAGACCTCGGGCGCGCGGATATCGGCGGTCACGTCGCGCCCATCGAGGGCGACGCGCCCCTCGCCGCCCACGCCAAGCTCGATAAGGGCGGCGCGTGCAAGCCGCCCGGGCTCCACATCCGGCGCGGCAAGCGAGAGCAGCGCCACGCAGCGGTACATCGCGCCGCTGTCCAGATAGGTGAAGCGCAGGCGCTTGGCGACGGCACGCGCGACGGTTGACTTGCCGGCGCCGGCGGGGCCGTCGATGGCGATCAGCAAAGCTGCTCCAGGTCAGCCGCGAACCCTGGATAGGAGACGGCGGCGGCCTCCATCCCGATCACCTCGACCCCCTCGCGCGAGGCGAGGCCGGCGACGGCGCCCATCATCGCCAGGCGGTGGTCGCCATGGGCGTCGATGCGCCCGCCGCGCAGGCCGCCGGCGCCTTTGACGGCGAAGCCGTCCTCGGTGGCCTCGATGTCAGCGCCCAGGCCGCGCAGGCCCTCCACCACGGTGGCGATGCGGTCGGACTCCTTCAGCCTGAGCTCCTGCGCACCGCGCACGATCGTCTCGCCCTCGGCGAAGCAGCCGAGCAGCGCGACCAGCGGCAACTCATCGATCGCCAGCGGCACCTCCTCGGCCTCAACGACTGTGCCCTCCAGCTGGCCGTGGGCTACGTCGAGGTCGCTGACGGGCTCGGAGGCGAGCAGTTCGCCCGTCTCATCCTCCAGTTCGCCGAGCACGATGCCCTGCATGCGTTGCAGGATGCGCAGGAAGCCGGTGCGCGTCCAGTTCACGCCCACGTTGCGCAGCAGCAGGCGCGAGCCGGGGACGAGCACGCCGGCGGCAACCATGAAGGCCGCCGAGCTGGGGTCGCTGGGGACGGCGACGTGCTCGAGCACCAGCTCGTCGGCGTTGACGACCGTGACGTGCCGCCCGTTGCGGTGGATGGTGACGCCCGCGCGCAGGAGCATGCGCTCGGTGTGGTCGCGGCTGCGCACGGGCTCGCCCACCGTGGTGGCGCCATCGGCGGCAAGCGCAGCGAGCAGTACACAGGACTTGACCTGGGCGCTGGCCACCGGCAGCTCGTGGGAGATTGAGTGCAGGCGCGCCCCGTGGACGGTGAAGGGCGGGAAGCGGCCAGCGGTTGCCTTGACTTGCGCACCCATCAGCTCCAGCGGCTCGGCTACGCGATCGACGGGGCGGCGACGGATGGAGGCGTCGCCGTCGAGCGTGAAAGAGCGCCCCTCCTGCGCCGCGAGCCAGCCGGGCAGCAGGCGCAAAGGCGTGCCGGCGTTGCCCACGTCGATCGGCCCCTCGGGCTGGCGCGCCTCACGCAGCCCGGCCCCACGTATCACCACTTCGCCGGCGCGTACCTCCACGAGCGCCCCCAGTGCGCGCACCGCATCCAGTGTGGAGGTGGTGTCGGCGGCGTGCAGGTAGTTCTCGATGCGCACCGGATAGGAGGCCATCGCCCCGAGCAGAGCGGCGCGGTGAGAGATGGACTTATCGGGCGGAGCCGTAAGCTCGCCGGTGAGCCCAGCAGATGGCTCGAAGCGAATGTTCATAGGTCTTACCCTATGCGTCGCGTGCGGGATCGGCCGGCTCCTCGCCCGTAAGCGCCCGCCGAGCGGTTCGTGCGCTCTCATTCCAGGCCATGAGCGCGGCGGCATCGCCGCTTGCGAGCGCCCCGCGTACGTCATCCAGGCGCCCCCCGAGCTCATCGATGGCGGCGATCAGGGCAGCTCGGTTGGCAAGGTAGATATCGGCCCAGATCGCTGTGTTGGCACCGGCAACCCTGGTTGCGTCACGCAAGCTGGGATTGGCGAGAGGATCGGCGTCCTCGCGCTCGAAGACGGCCAGGGCCTGCTGTACAAGCACGTTGGCGAGCACGTGCGGCAGGTGCGAGACGCAGGCCATGATGCGATCGTGAGCATCGGCTGCTGCTGCCTGTGGGTGAGCGCCGAGGCGCTCAATCAGATCCTGTAGGCGCCCAAGCAGGGCGGGGTCCGTGGCGGGCGTGGCCATGAGATACCAGGTGGCCCCTTTGAAGAGGTCCTTGCTGGCGTTCCAAATGCTGGCTTTCTCGCTTCCAGCGATTGGATGGCCGCCGACGAAACGGGGATCGTCGCGTGCCTCCTCCAACGCCAGTTTGGTCGAGCCGACGTCGCTGATGACGCAGTCGGGTGGGGCGTGGGCAAGCGCCTGCGAGACGGTGCTTGCGAGCATGCCAACGGGCGCCGCGGCAAACACGACCTGCGCACCAGCCACCGCCGTGGCAATGTCACCCGCCTGCTCGTCGATCGCCCCCAGCTCAAGAGCCGCCTGCAGCGCTGCGGCGTCGGGGTCGTAGCCGCAAACGTCAGCGTTCGTGCGAGCACGCGTGGCCAGGCCGATCGATCCGCCGATCAGCCCGACCCCGAGGATCGCCACCCTCACCGGCGGCCCGCCATCACAAGTTGCTCACCATCAAACGGACAGACCACCATCACGGGTTGCTCATCACCAGGCGGGCGCTCATCCTCACGCGGCGCTAAGCACCTTCCCGGCGAGGGCGGCGGCGCGCTCGACGGCTGCGGCGTAGTCGGCGAAATCGTCCGCCAGCAGCGCCTGGGGTCCGTCGCAGACGGCCTCGTCGGGGTTGGGGTGCACCTCCACGATGATGCCGTCCGCACCGGCAGCGGCAGCGGCGAGGGAGAGCGGCAACACCAGATCCCGCCGGCCCGCGGCGTGGCTGGGATCGACGATCACCGGCAGATGCGAGAGCTCCTTGAGGATCGGCACGGCCATGATGTCAAGCGTAACGCGGCGGTGATTGGTCTCGAAGGTGCGTATCCCCCGCTCGCAGAGCATGACCGAGGGGTTGCCCTCCTTGAGGATGTACTCCGCGGCCATCAGCAGTTCATCGAGCGTGGATGAGAGCCCGCGCTTGAGCAGCGCCGGACGCCCGGAGCGGCCGATCTCGGTGAGCAGCGGGTAGTTCTGCATGTTCCGGGCGCCGATCTGGATCACGTCGGCGACCTCCAGCACGGCGTCAATGTCGCGCAGGTCCATGAGCTCGGTGATGATCGGCAGACCCGTCTCTGCCTTGGCCTCAGCGAGCAGTCGCAAACCCTCGACACCCAGTCCCTGGAAGGCGTAGGGCGAGGTGCGCGGCTTGTAGGCGCCGCCGCGCAGGATCGCCACTCCTGCGTCGCGCACGACGCGTGCGGTCTGCAGCGTCTGCTCACGTGATTCGACCGTGCAGGGGCCGGCGATGAGAGCGAAGTTCTCGCCCCCGATCTTGCGCCCCTCGATGTCGAGCACCGTGCGCTCGCCGTGGCGGATCTGCGCGGAGGCGAGCTTGTAGGGCTGGAGGATGGGCACCACCCGGTCGACGCCGGGCTGGCCCTCGAGGCCGAGGCTTTCGATGCTGACGTCCTGCTCAACGTCGCCGATGGCCCCGATCACCGTTACGCGCGCGCCCCGGCTGCGGTGGGCGAGCGCGCCGGCTCGCTCGATTCTGTTCACAACCGCCTCGATCTCGCTGTCGCTGGCGGTCTCTTTCATGACGATCATCATCGATTCTTCCTTTCAAAAGTGCCTGGGATCTTAGGTGCATGGCGCTGCTGACGTGAGAACCCGCGCCGAAATGGCGCAGTTGAGCGCGCATCAGCGCGGCTCGTGGCTTTCGGCGCTTGGTCCCCGATTGGACCCACCCTCGCCGGGGCGGCCATCGCACCGCTCACGTACGGTGCCGACCGAAGCGCCTAGCTAAATCGCCAGGCGTAGGTAAAGGACCAAGACCAATCAGCACACGCGCGTGGGCAGGCAGGTGAAGCGGCGGATGCGATCGTAGATGCAGTCACTGATCCTCTACAGGGTTTGTAGCAGATCAAAGCCGCGCCGTCGAGGGGTGTCACGCTGTGTTCACGCCGGCCGCCATCACGACGTATGTGCCGGCGCTCCCTGCAGCACTTCCTCCAAGGCATCCAGGAAGCGCAGGTTCTCCTCCGCCGTGCCGTAGGTGACACGCAGCGCTCCCTCACATCCCAGCGCTGCGCCGCCGCGCACGAGCACCCCGCGCTCAAGCAGTCCGCGCATGACCTCGCCTTCCTCGCGTCCCTCCCCCAGGTGCACCCAGCAGAAGTTGGCCTGCGAGTCGGCTACGCACAGATCGAGCGCGAGCAGGCGCTCCTGCATGGAGATGCGCTCGGCGATCGTGCGCGTGACACGGTCAGTGACTGCATCCTGGTGGGCAAGTGCCTCGGTCGCAGCGGCCTGGGCGATGGCGTTGCAAAAAAACGGCTGGCGCACCTGATCCAGCGCCCGCGGCATCTCCGGCGATCCGCACAGTGCGAAACCCACGCGCAGCCCGCACAGGCCGTAGACCTTCGAGAAGGTCCGCAGCAGCACCAGGTTGGGGTGGCTGTGCAAAAGCTCCACCGAGCTGTCGGGGTCCTCGAGCAGGTTGAACTCGCAGTAGGCCTCATCGACGATCACACAGATGTGCGGAGGAACCTCACCCAGGAAAGCCGCGATGTCCGCCAATGGCACGGCCGTGCTCGTGGGGTTGTTGGGGTTGCACACCAACACCAGGCGCGTGGCGACGGTGATCTCGCGCAGCATCGCCGGCAGGTCGTGGCGCTCGTGCTGATCCAGCGGCACCGTCACCGCTCGCGCTCCACTGGCGGCACTCAGATGCGGATACACCGAGAAGGAGGGCCACGCATAGAGGAGCTCGGCGCCCGGCTCCAACAGAGCCTCGCCTGCGGCCAGCAGGATGTCGCAGGAGCCGTTGCCGATTGCGATCTGCTCCGCCGGCACGCCATAGCGATCGGATAGGCGCTCGCGCAGCAGCGAGTTCGACGGGTCGGGGTAGCGGTTCAGGCTGCCGACGGCCCGCTCGATCGCCTCCTTCACCGCGGGCAGCGGCGGATAGGGCGACTCGTTGCTCGCCAGTCTTATCGGCGGCGCTGCATCCGCGTATCCCCCCGCGGCGGGGTATAGCGGAATCCGCCTTATCCGCTCAGAGAACTCGATTGCCACGGGCGTATTGTTGCGGACGCGAGCAAGGATCCGAAGGCGCACCGGCGACCGGCGCGCCGATGTTCCGGTTACTGGGCCGCCTGGAGGTCTGTCCGCAACACGGCGGCATCGCGCAGATACACGTGCTTTGCCTCGTGATCGTCCTCCGCGTAGTAGTGGATCAGAACGCGTATCACGCGGGGCAGCGCGCGGGGCACGGGAATCTCCCGGGCGCACAAGAGCGGCACGCGGTCAAAGCCCAGCGCACGGGCGGCGACAGCAGGGAACTCGGCGTTGAGGTCGTTGGTGGCGGTGAAGATGCAGCTGACGACGTTATCGGGGGCGAGCTGGTTGCGATCCATGATGGCCTGCATGAGCTCGGTGGTGGCATCGAGGACGTACTGGGCATCGTTGTGCTCGACGCTGATAGCGCCGCGGAGGGCGAAGAGACGCATTGGGGGGCGATTGTGTCAGAGCTCCTCCCCAGACCCTGCGACGGTGTCAGAGCTGGAGCTCCTCACAGATCCCGCGACGGTGTCAGAGCTGGAGCTGGCCCCAGACCCTGCGACGGCGTCAGAGCTCCTCCCCACTGACACCGGCATGGGATCCGGCGGCCCGCAGCTTGAGGACCTCGGCGTCGGAGAGCCGTCGCGACGCCCCGGCCTTCAGATCCCCCAGCCGCACCGGGCCTAACCGCACGCGCTCCAGCGCAACGACCGGGTGCCCGACGGCCTCGCACATGCGCCTGACCTGCCGGTTGCGCCCTTCGCGGATCGTGAACTCGAGCAGATCGCCGCGCAGGCGACGCACATGCGCAGCGGCGATCTTGCCGTCGTCCAGTTGGACGCCCGTGCGCAACGCCTGCAGCTCGCGTTCGCCCACCGATCCGCCACCGACGCGTACGCGGTAGGTCTTGGGCACGCCGTAGCGCGGATGCGTCAGGCGGTTGGCGAGCTCGCCGTCGTTGGTCAGCAGGATCAATCCGCTGGAGTCGGCATCCAAGCGCCCGACTGGATAAAGCCGACGCTCCTCTCCCACGAGTTCCACCACCGTCGGGCGCCCGTGCGTGTCGTGCGCTGTCGATAGCACCCCCACGGGCTTGTGCACGGCATAGACGACACGCGCCTCCGGTCCGTCTAAGAGCCGTCCGTCCACTTCAACGCTGTTGCCCTCATCCGTGTCGCGCGCCGGATCGCGCACGATCTCACCATCAACTCGCACGCGACCCGCGGCGATCATCGTCTCCGCCGTGCGCCGCGAGGCCACGCCGGCGTGGGCGAGGTACTTGGCTAGGCGCATGGGTGCCGCGTGTCGCCTTCGAAACTCAGGCTGCCAGCAATGCCGGCTCGATCTGGGCCGCAAGCACCCGATCCGGTGGGATCGTGACCGTGACCGCTCCATCGCGGTTAAGCAGGAAGCGGACATTGATCAAGACCATGCCAATCACGGCTCCGGACTCGTCGTAATCGACCGCATGCCCCTCGGGTGTAGCAATGGTCCGGAACGCTTTGCGTGACGAGCCAACGCTGAGATAGAGCACATCACCACGCTCGTCGTACTCGTGTTGATCGAAGTTGATGCCGGCGACGGTCACGTTCACGGTGCGTTTTCGGGCTCGTGATCCTGGATGAATGCGGTCACCACGAAGGCCGGAGACTCCGTGAAGTCTACAACCACCCGCAGCCACCGCCGGGGGTCGAGATCGCGACGGTAGAACCGCTCGCGCCCAGGCGCCGGATCGCATTCGTGAACGTCAGGGCGATTGACCGCGTCGAGCATCGCCTGCTCATGGTCAAGCATCTGGGGCCTCCGTCTAGAAAGGTGGCCCTGTGTCCTCGCATCAATGATGACGCGTCTGCCACGTGGATCTTTGGTCTCGCGATCGTTGCTTGACACCAGGCGGAGCCTATGAGCAGCTCCGGTAGGAACTCTCGATGAGGTGCGTTGGGCTGCCACCATAGGGGCAGATGGACCTCCAACTCCTTCACGAGACCCTCAGCGCCAGCGGCGAGCCCTCGTT
>DATBPO010000228.1:0-3263 GCA_036561265.1 Solirubrobacteraceae bacterium
AGAACCGACCGCAGCCGCATGGCGAGCAGGCGCTTGAAATCGCCCGACTCGGATGCCTCTATGAAGCTGACCTTGAGCCCCCGCTCACGCGCGATTTCATGGAAGCGGTTGAGCAGCACCGTCTTCCCCACCCCTCTGAGACCAATCGGCATAACGCTCTTGCCCGGGCGCCCGGCCACCGCGCGCCGCAGCGCCACGTCGTATCTCTCGATCAGCTCATCGCGTCCTACCAGTGCGGGCGGAGAGGTGCCCGCGCCAGGACGAAAAGGGTTCTCAAAGGCGTCCATTTTGACAGAGTTTACCGAAGTTTACCGACAGGCCGACGATAAGATCGTGTCCTCAGTAAACTCGGTAAGGTCTCTCTGGACCTTGGCTGACGCGCCCCGGCGCGTTATGGCGACTGCCAGAAACTGTAGGCTGAACGGAATGATCACCGACGCATCGCTCCTGCCCGAGCTGATGAGGCAGGCGCGCGCGGCGGGGAGACTGGCGCTCGATACCGAGTTCATGGGCGAGGGCCGCTACCGCACCCTGCTGTGCCTGGTGCAGCTGGCGGTGCCCGAGCGCATCGAGCTGATCGACCCACTGGACCCTGGCATCGACGGCGCCCCGCTGGCGCAGGTGCTGGCGGATCCTGCGGTCGAGATCGTCGTCCACGCCGGGCGCCAGGACGTGGCGCTGCTGCGGCGCTGGCTGGGTACGGAGGTGACCAACGTGTTCGACACGCAGGTGGCGGCGGGCTTCGCGGGTATGGGCGCGCAGAGCTCGTATGAGACGCTGCTGAGCCAGGTGTTGGGGCTGCGCCTGGCCAAGAGCGCGAGCTTCACGCGCTGGGATGCGCGGCCGCTGTCCCAAGAGCAGCTCGGCTATGCGCGCGAGGACGTACTGCACCTGCTGGAGCTGGCCCAGGAGCTGCAGCGGCGCCTGGCGGCCTCGGGGCGCCTTGAGTGGGCGCGACAGGAGTGCGAGCCGCTGCAGCGCGCCAGCGACGAGCGCAACATCGAGGTGGTGTTCGCCAGGCTGCCGCGCGTGCGCAACCTCAGCGTCGTCTCTCAAGGCGTCGCGCGGGAGCTGGTGGAGTGGCGCGAGCACACCGCCGCCGAGCAGGACCGCCCGGTGCAGAGCGTGCTCGGTGACCCCGTGCTGGTGGAGATCGCCAAGCGCAAGCCAAGCACCCCCAACAAGCTGCACGACATCCGCGGCGCCGGTCAAAGCGCCGTGCGCCGTCGCACCGAGGAGGTGCTCGCGGCCGTACGACGGGGCCTGGAGCGCCCCCACGAGCCGCTTGAGGAGACCGCGCGACACCGACCCCCCGATCCCGAGGACGCCCCGCTCGTGGCCCTCTCCGAAGCGCTCGTGCGTGCCCGCACCCGCGAAGCCGACCTCGCATACGAGCTGCTCGCTTCGCGTGCGGATCTGCAGGCGATCGTCGGCGCCTGGCGCGCCGGCAGCGAGGCAGATGTAAGGACGCTGCAGGGCTGGCGCCGCGAGCTGGTCGGAGCGGAGCTGCTTCAGCTGCTGAACGGGCAGGTCTCGCTGTCCGTCGGCGAGGGCCGCCTGCGGATCAGCTGAGCGGACAGCGCTTTCGACCGACCCCAGGAGCGACGAAGAGGAGGGCGAAGAGCATGGATCGCCTACCATGGGCGCGTGTCAAGCGTATCCGCCGATCTCCCGGGTCACGAGCTCGTAAGCGGCGGTCTAGCCGATCTGGCCGCCGGCCGCGAGACGGAGTCGGCGATGCTGGTGGCGATGGCCGCGCCGCGCCTGCGAAGGCTTGGTTTCGATGTCCCGCCTTACGAGCGCGAGCTGCCCTCCCACCGTCTCTATGAACTTCTTTCCGAGAGGACCCGCAACCCTCACAGCCGCTACAACGCGCTCGTCAGACGCATGGTGAGCTTCGCGCGCGCAGCTGAGCATGCGTCCGCCCGTTGACGAGGCGAAGATCCGCGAGATGGCTCGCCAGCTGGGGCGAGTCGCTCAAGTGCGGGTGCGGCTCTACCTGACAGGTGGCGCGACGGCGGTGATCGAGGGATGGCGAGGCTCCACGGTTGACGTCGACGTACGCCTGGATCCCGAAATCGATGAACTGCTGCGCGAGCTGCCCGCACTCAAGGAGCGCCTCGGCGTGAGTATCGAGCTTGCCTCCCCGCCGGACTTCATCCCCGAACTTCCGGGCTGGCGCGAGCGGAGTCCATTCCTGTTTAGAGAGAGGAACGTTGAGGTACACCACTTCGACCTCTACTCGCAGGCACTGGCGAAGATCGAGCGGGACTTCAAGCTGGATCGTGAAGACGTGCGCGTGATGATCGAGCGCGGACTGGTGGAGCGTGACCGGCTGCATACGCTGTACGAGGCGATCGAGCCCGAGCTGTATCGATATCCCGCGATCGAACCAGCGGCCTTCCGCGAAGCCGTCGATGCGGCGCTGGCCTACTGAATGTGGTTGTAAACCGTGAACAGCGGCATGTACATCGAGACCACGATGAAGCCGACGATGCCGCCGATGACGATGATCATGATCGGCTCGAGGATCGAGGTCAGGGCCTTGACCGAAGCATCGACGCGGTCCTCGTAGAAGTCGGCGATCTTGTCGAGCATCGCATCCAGCGCGCCGGTCTCCTCGCCCACGCCGACCATGTGCGTGACCATCGTGGGGAAGATCGGGGCGTTGGCGAGGGGGGCGGCGATCGTGCCGCCGCGCTTGACCGAGGCGATCACGCCATCCATGGCCTCCTCGACGGTGATGTTGCCGCCAGTCTTTCCTGTTATCTCAAGCGCCAGCAGCAGGGGTACGCCAGCAGAGGTCAGCGAGGCCAATGTGCGCGACCAGCGCGCGATGGCGACCTCCTGCACGATCGCGCCGATCTTCATCGGCACGCGCAGGCGGAAGCGATCCCACTGGGGGCGACCCCAGCTTGACTTCTTCCACTGCACGAAGGCGATCGCCAGGCCGATGGCGCCGCCGAAGATCAGCCACCAGTAGCCGGTGACAGCATGGGACATCGCGACGCTGACCTTGGTGATGGCCGGCAGTTCGCCGCCGAACTGCTTGAAGACGCCTTCGAAGACCGGGACCAGGAAGGCCACGAGCGCCATCATGATGCCCACCGCGAAGGTGACGACCATGATCGGGTAGATCATCGCCGAGCGGATCTGGCGGCGCAGCGAGGCGTCCTTCTCGAGCTGGTTGGCCACGCGCAGCAGCGACTCCTCCAGCACACCGCCGGCCTCCCCCGCGCGCGTCATCGCCACGAACAGGGGGT
>DATBPO010000229.1:0-3304 GCA_036561265.1 Solirubrobacteraceae bacterium
TTTTCAGTCGTGTGCTCTACCAACTGAGCTATCTCGCCGCTGACCGGCCTTCGCCGGGCTCCCGATGCTAGCGCCTGAACTCCCGCACAAGCGCCTCGTATGTCTGGCGCAGACCCTGCTCTAGCCCCACCTCCGCGCGCCAGCCCAGCTCGCGCTCAGCCAGCGCGGGGTCCAGGCAGCTGTTCTGCAGCTCTCCTGGACGTAGGTCCGCCAGCTCCGGCTCGATCTCCACGCCCGCGGCCTCACGCAGGCCCTCCCAGATGCTGATCACATCCGCCGCCACGCCGGTGGCGATGTTGTACGTGCCGCTGCGGCCACTCGCCGCCAGCAGCGCACGCACGACATCGCCCACATACACATAGTCGCGCGTCGGCTTGCCGTGGCCATACAGCCTCGGGGCCTTACCCACGTGCAGGTGGTGGCTGAAGATCGCCACCACGCCCGCCTCGCCGTGCGGGCTCTGGCGGGGGCCATAGACGTTGCCCAGACGGCACACCGCGTGGGGGACGCCGCTTGAGAGCGACCACGTATTGACGTACGCCTCGCCCGCCCACTTGCTCGCGCCATACGGGGACAGCGGCGCCGGGATGCGCTCCTCCGGGGTGGGCCGCGGGGCCTCATCGCCGTACAGCGCGCCCCCGGTCGAGGTGAAGACAACAGGGACGCCCAGCGGGCTCGCTATGTCCACCACATTGAGCGTGCCCAGCACGTTGACCTCGCAGTCGCGCGCCGGATTCTCCACCGAGGCCACCACGCTCGACTGCGCCGCCAGGTGGTAGATCGCCCCCGGCACAGCCTCCTTGATCGCCGCCTCCAGGCGCGGGCGATCCACGATGTCGAGCTCCAGCAGCCGCGCGGCTACGTTGACCCGCTCGGCCCTGCCCGAGGAGAGGTCGTCGATCACCGTCACCTCGCTGCCGGTTGCCAGCAGGGCATCGACCAGGTGCGAGCCGATGAATCCGGCCCCTCCCGTGACTATCGCGCGATCCGGCACGCGCGCAATCTAGCCCACTGCGCCCCGGGGAAGCGTCGCGGGCGGGACGAAGGACGAGACGTGCACCACATACCCGTCAGCCGGCAGCCGGCATGGGTCCGCGCATCAGACCTCGCTTCCGCGCCATCCTCCCTTCGCGCCATCTGCGCCAGCATCACCCCAGCGCGTGCTCGCGCGCGTCCAGGCGCTCCTGCAGCGAGCGCACGCAACCTTCAAGGCGCTCGATCACCAGTTCGCGGCTGGGGTCGGTGCCGCCCAGCATGTAGCGGTGCAGCGTCGCCAGGATGCGGCGCGTAATGATCAGCGCCTGACGCTCGCCATCGTGGTCGAGCTCGCCCGTCTCGCGCAGCTCATTGATGTGCGCCAGCGCGCGCTCGATCACCTCCACGTGCAGCGTCGCCGGGGTGAGGCCGTCCTCGATCGCCTGCGCGATCGTGCCCTCCGCGCTCTCCGCATCGCCGCGCGCGAGCGCGTGCACGTAGGTCTCGCGCACCTGCGCCAGCAGCGCCTGCGGGTTTGACTTGATCTGCGCGCGCGCGTCGGGGCCAGAGCGACCGAGCACTTCCATGAAGGCGTCCAGCAGCACCGGGTCGAAGTGCTGGCCGCGCTGCTCGAGCATCATCTCCACGGCCTTCTCCACGGAGAACGCGCGCCGATAGACGCGGTCGCTGGTGAGCGCATCGAAGACATCCGCGATCGCCACGATGCGTCCCTCCACCGGTATGGCCTCGCCGCTGAGACCCCGCGGGTAGCCGTTGCCATCCCACTTCTCGTGGTGGCTCAGCGCGATCGACGCCGCCATATCGAGGATCGAGGAGGAGCTGCCGCGCAGCAGCCTGTGGCCCTCCTCGGCGTGGGTCTCCACAATCGCGCGCTCATCCGCTGTGAGCGCACCCGGTTTCAGCAGGATCGCATCGGGAATCGCCACCTTGCCCACGTCGTGCAGCGGCGCAGCGTGGCTCATGCGCGTGCACCACTCCTCCTCCATGCCCACCTGCACCGCCAACAGCGTGGAGAAGCGCCCGATGCGCTCGATGTGCGCGCCCGTGTCCTCATCCCGGAACTCCACCGCCATCGATAGGCGTCGCACGGTCTCAGCCTGCGCCACCTCCAGCTCGCCCAGCGCACGCCGCAGCTCGCCCGCGCTGCGCTCGATCTCGCGCTCGAGCTCCCCCTCACGGGCCCTGCCCACGCGCCAGCCCACCAGGCACGCGCCGGCGGCCACCACCAGCGCGCAACCCACACTCGCCGCGGGTCCCACACCGGCGGCCAGTACCGTCACGGAGACGGCCGCGGCGACGAGAGCCACGGCGGCCATGAGGGTGTCGCGCGATGTTCCGCTTGGTGCGGACCGCTGTAAGCCGACTTGGGTGACTCCGCGCACTAGATAACGGGCTCCTTGTTCATGCTGTTCGGCCCCTTCCGCCGCAACCTTGAGCCCCGCAGGTGCTCCACCAGCGGATGGACGAATGGTCTAGCAGGATCTCTTGCAGCCCCTTGTCCGCGAAAGCTACGTCTCGTCGTTCAAGCCGTTCGAACGCGGCAGCATCGCTCGCGCCCAAAGCGGCACGTCGCCGGCGCCGGCCACGGCGCACGCCATCCGCCACAGAGGCTATGGTGCCGCCAAGTGACGCGTTTCCGACTCCTTCCTGCGGTGGCCCTCGCTGTGCTGGTCCTGGCTGCTGCCCTTGTTGCGGGCTGCGGCAGCTCGGGCTCGGGCTCCTCGGAAAACGGCGTCGCGGCCAAGTCGCCCACGGAGATCCTCAGCGCCTCCAAGACCGCCGCCGACAGTGCCAGCGCGGTGCACGTCTCGGGCTCGATGGTCTCCGGCGGTGCGCCCATCACGCTCGATCTGCACATCGTCGCCGGCAAGGGCGGCAAGGGCACGATCTCCGAGAACGGCCTCAGCTTCGAACTCATCCAGCTGGGCGGCACCGCCTACATCAGCGGCAGCTCCGAATTTTACAAGCACTTCGCGGGCCCCGCCGCTGCTCAGCTGCTGCAGGGCAAGTGGCTCAAGGCCTCCTCTACCAGCGGCAGCCTCGCCACACTCGCCTCTCTCACCGACCTGCAGAAGCTGATCGACGCCGCCCTCGCCTCCCACGGCACTCTTACCAAGGGCAGCAAGACAACGATCTCCGGCCAGCCCGCGATCCCTGTCACCGACACCTCTCAGAACGGCTCGCTCTATGTCGCCACCACCGGGCAGCCCTACCCGCTGCAGATCTCCAAGAACGGCGCCGGCGGCGGCAAGATCACCTTTGATGAATGGAACAAGCCGGTGACCATCACCGCGCCCGCCAACGCCGT
>DATBPO010000230.1:0-11357 GCA_036561265.1 Solirubrobacteraceae bacterium
CTTGGGCTGCACCGTGCCTTCAGCGACCGGGCGCTCCCGGCCCTCCAGCTCGGCCTCCGCGAGATCGGCCATGTCGAGCGTCCAGCGCATGCCATGGCGCTCCGCGATCGCCCTCCCCGCGGCCAGCAGCTCGCGTGCCCGCTCGCCATCGCCGGCGTCTCCGCTGCGGTGCAGCGCGATCGCCAGATCCACGCGCGCAAGCGCCGCCAACCACACCAGGCCGAGGGCATCGGCCCGGGCCACCGCGCCCTCCAGCTCCGCCACCGCCGCCTCCGGTCTGCCCACCAGCAGGTCCAGGCGGCCGAAGTGCCACTCCGGCAGGTGGCCCGAGCAGATCGCCGGGGCCGCCTGCAGGACATGGCTGCGCTGGCGCTCGAGCAGTGGGCGCAGGCGCTCGCCGGCCGCGCGGTCCCCTGCGAGCGTCGCCGCCAGGGCCAGGATGCACACCGTCGTCGGCATGTGCATGTCCGGCCTGCGCAGCCGCTCGAAGTCTCCCTGGAGCAGCTCCGCCAGGCGCCGATGGGTGTACTCGCGGTCCCCGTCCATCGCCGCCGCGCACGTCGTGATCGCATACATCAGTCCGTAGGGCGCGACGACTTCCATCGCTTCATAGCCCGCGCGCTCCAGCATCGTGTCGCCGTCGAAGAGCCACGCGTTCTGCAGCAGCCCCACGACTTCGATCGCGACCTGGATGTCGGGGCGCAGGCGCCGCAGAGTCGCGCCGCCGCGGCGTACCAGGGCCTCCCCGCCGGCGCGATCGCCCCTGTCCAGCAGGCGCTGGCCGCGAGCCACATCCACCTCCCAGCTAAAGCGCGGGCTGCCCAGGCGCGCCGCGATCTCGCCCCCGCGCGCGACCGCCCGTTCGCAGTCCGCGATGCGTCCCAGCGCGTAGTAGATGACCGCCGACCACTGCACGATGCGGAACAGCACGTCCTCGCGCCCGCAGCGCTCAGCGATGCGCAGCGTCTCAATCGGGTCTTCGAGCCGGTCGAGCACGCCCAGCGGATCGGGATGGCGGGCAAACGTCCGCAGCCAGCTGGTGCCCGTGAAGAGGACCTGCGATTCGTCGTCTCCCACGCGCTCGTGCAGCTCGGCGGCGCGGCGGGTCAGCGCCACCAGGACCTCGTCGTCGTCGGTGTAAATCAGAACATACGCGAGCCTGAAAGTCATGCGCAGCGCCAGGCGCGGCTCGCGCTCGCTGAGCGCCTGCAGCCCCTCCCGCAGCAGCACCACAGTGGCGTCGTCGTCGGTGGCCGTTTCCCAGCCGAAGCCGATGTCTCCGCCGGCGAAGCCCAGCGCCGCGCGCGCAAGCATCACTGCATCGCCGCTGCCGCGCGCCGCGTTGCCGGCCGCGCGAAACGCCTCGCGCGCACGGGGCAGGTCGGCGGCCAGTAGCTCCTGCTCGCCCAGCTCCAGCAACAGCGGCGCGCGGGCGCTGAGATCGTGCGCGTCGATCAATGCCAGCGCCCTGCGTAGCTGCGCCGCGGCCTGCTCGTGGTCGTGTCCCTCCGCGGCCGCCGCAGCCGCTCTCGCATAGGCCCCGATAGCGCGCTCGGGGCCGGCGATCGCCACCGCTCCTCCATAGTGGCGCGCAAGTTCCGCGGGCTCGCTGTCGGGAGTCTCCTCAAGCGCACGTGCGATCGCCAGGTGCAGCCGCGCCCGGCTCGCCCCAGTGGCGCCCGCCGTGAGCGCTTCGCGGATCAGCGCATGAGGGAAGGCGATCGTCGGCTGCGCCGCCGCGACCTCGTCCACCAGGCGCTCAGACAGCGCCTGCGCGACGGCGCGCTCGGCGTTCCGCTCGTCGATGCCCGCGGCGCGCGCCGCCAGTGCCACCGGCGCCGAAGGTCCGATCGCCGCGACCGCCGCGAGCAGCTGCTCCGTGACCGGGTCCAGGCGCGCCAGGCGCTCCTCCACGAGGTCCGTCACCGCGTCCGGCGCCGGCGCCGCGCTCAACGCCTCCTCCTCGCGCAGCGCGCCCTGCTCCTCCAGATCGCACGCCAACTCGGCGGCGAAGAACGGGTTGCCCGCCGTGCGCGCCTGCAGGCGGGCCGCCAGCCGCGGCGTGATCGCCCGTCCCAGCCGCGCCGCCACCAGCGCCGCCGTGCCACCCGCGTCCAGGCCCTGTAGCTGCAGCTCGCGCAGATCCCCAGTGCGTCGCAGGCCCGCAAGTACGCGCGAGAGAGGGTGGCCCCGTCCCATCTCGCGCTCGCGCGCCGTCGCCACCAGCACCAGCCCTCCGCTGGGCGCGTTTTCAAGCAGATGCCCCAGCGCCTGCGCCGAGGCCGCGTCGCACCAGTGCGCATCGTCCAGTACCACGTGCAAAGGCGCCTGCCCAGCGGCATGGGCGAGCGCCGCGCCGATCCCGTGCAGCAGCCGGTAGCGCGCACCCTCGGCCGCCACGATCTCATCCGCGCGTGTCTCGCTGCCCGCTGCCGCGTGCCGGCTCAGCTCGGGCACCAGCGTCGAGAGCTCGATGCCCGCCACGCCCGCCAGCGCCTCGCGCCAAGCATCGTCTCCGGCGCGCGCCACCTCGCCGATCGCCCTCACCCAGGGCTCAAAGGCGATCGCGGGCTCCGGTGGACAGCGCGCGAGCACCACCGTTGCCCCATTTGCGTGCGCCTCGGCCGCCGCGGCTGCGGCGTGGCGCGTCTTGCCGATGCCCGGTTCGCCCAGCACCAGCACCGCCTGCGCCGGCTTGCGTGGCACCGTCGCATCGCGCAACACCCCGATCTCCCGGTCACGGCCGATCAGCGGCTGCACCGCGTAGGCCGCCAGCATCTGTGGCAGTGGCAGCGCGCGCCGCGTTGGCGGCGGCAGGTCCCGAGGGGTGGCGGTCTCGGGCGCCGGGCACAGCTCCCGCCAGCGCAGCCGCAGTGCTCGCACCTGTGTGGGCACGCCCTTGAGCTCGTAGCTGCGAGTCGGCTCGAAGGCCAGCCCAGCGCGCGAGGCCACGAGACCCTGCACGAGCTCCTGCACCAACACCTCACCGCTACCGGCGGCGGAGCACAGGCGGCTGGCGATCACGACGGCCATGCCGTGCAGATCCTCTTCATGCGCGATGGGCTCCCCCGCTGCCACCCCCACCCGTGCGGCGATCCCGATCTCCGTATGCGCTTCGTCCAGGCGCTCGACCGAGACCTGGATCTGCGCCGCTGCCCGCAGCGCGCCCAGAGCACTTGCGAAGCTGGCCATCGCCCCATCCCCCAGGGTCTTGATCACGCGCCCCCCGGCGGCTCTGACAACCTCCGTCACGTCATCCATGTGCCTGCGACGTAGGCGCTCCATGCGGTCGTCGCCGAGGCGTGCCAGGAGCGTGGTCGAATCGACCAGGTCGCTGAACACCACGATCGCCAAACCATCCATGCGCAAACATCCCCCATCACGGCACTGACACGAACCAGGGATTATCCCACCGTGGCCTGGGTCTACATGCTGCGCTGTTCCGATGGCTCGCTCTACACCGGCTGGACGCTTGACGTGGACAGGCGTCTGGCTCAGCACCAGGCCGGCAAGGCCAGCCGCTACACCGCCAGCCGCCTGCCCGTGGAGCTGGCATGGGCGCAGCCGATGCCCGATCGCGGCGCCGCCATGCGCGAAGAGGCGCGGATCAAGCGGCTACCGCGGAGACACAAGCTCGCGCTCATCTCCCAATCACGCGGCCCACACGGCGGAGCCCCCCTGGGGCGGAGCCCTTAAGCCTTTAACTGCCTTTCCCGGGCTTAGCCCTTGCGCCCCCGCGCCCTGCGCACCTGCTCTAGGCGTGCCGCCAGCTCCGCCTCGGCGTCGTCCGGCGCGTAGAAGCGCTTGCCCACGGCCCCCTCGGGCAGGAGCTCCTGCGGGGAAAGATGGCCGGGGTGGGCGTGGGGGCTGTCGTAGCCCTCGCCGCGCCCGCCGCTGCGCAGCGCCACCGGCGGTGGGTCCGCGCCGTGATCGCGGATGTAGCCGCGCGCCGCGCCGATCGAGCGCTTCGCCGCGTCGCTCTTGGGCGCCAGCGAGAGGTAGATGGCGGCCTGCGCCAGCGCGAACTGGCACTCGGGCAGGCCCACGTGCTCGACCGCCGCCGCCGCGGCCGTCGCCAGCGTCAGCGCCTTTGGGTCGGCGTTGCCGACATCCTCGCTCGCCAGGATCACCATGCGCCGCGCGATGAAGCGCGGGTCCTCGCCGCCCTCCAGCATCACCGCCAGGTAGTACAGCGACGCGTCCGGGTCCGAGCCGCGTGTCGCCTTGATCCACGCGCTGATCGTGTCGTAGTGGTGATCCGCCGCGCGGTCGTAGTGCAGGATGCGCCGCTGCAGGGCGTCTTCGGCGTGGGCCTGGGTGACGCCGCCCTCCGGCGCCGTCTCGCACGCCAGCTCAAGCGCCCCCAGCGCAGTGCGCGCGTCACCGCCCGAGCGCGCAGCCAGCATCTCGATCGCCTCCGGTGCCACCTCCGCCGCGCCGCACTCCCCGCGCTCCAGCGCCCGCGTCAGGAGGGTGCGCACGTGCTCCTCGCTCAGCTCATTCAGCTCGTACTGGCGCGTGCGCGACAGCAGCGCGCCGTTGATCTCAAACGACGGGTTCTCCGTCGTCGCTCCGATCAGCGTCAGCAGCCCGTCCTCCACCGCCGGCAGCAGCGCGTCCTGCTGGGCCTTATTGAAACGGTGGATCTCATCCAGGAAGAAGATCGTCCCCCGCCCCGCCCGCTGGCGCTCCTGCGCGCGAGCGATCACCGCGCGCACATCCGCGCGACCCACCTCCACCGCGCTCAGCTCCTCGAAGGCCGCATTCGCGCTCGCCGCGATGATCCGCGCCAGCGTCGTCTTGCCGCTGCCCGGCGGGCCATGCAGGATCATCGAGTGCGGCCGGCCCCCCTCGATCGCCTGCCTTAGCGCCGACCCCGGCCCCAGCAGGTGCTCCTGGCCCACGAAGTCATCCAGTGTCGCTGGGCGCAGACGCGCGGCCAGGGGGGCGTCGGGCGAGGTTTGTGCAGTGGCGTTGACGCCGGCCTCGTCCTCGGCGGGATCGAACAGCGAGTCCATCGGTCCTCACAGTCTGGCGCAGTCAGCCGGCTACCAGCAGCGTGCCACGGCTCCCTGCATCAACCGAACGTGAAGGAGTAGTCGCTGATACCCGGCGCCGCTTCCAGCGTCAGCAGGTGGTGCTCCACCTTTGGCAGTTCCACGACGCGATACAGGCGCTGGAAGCCGATTGTGGCGCGTGCGCCGCGCACGTCCGCGCCCGCTGCGGAGGCCGCTATCGGGTGTCCGTCGAGCAGTACCTTTAGCGTGCGCGGGCCCGCCGTCGAGCCGGCCACCAGGAATACGTCGCGTGCGTTGAAGCTCAGCTGCAGACGCGCGTTGCTCACCGCTCGCGCGTAGGGGTCCGTCAGCTTCCACGTGCCCTCATAGCGGAGGTCTTCGGAGGCGGGGGGTGCTGCTGAGGCGCCGTAGTCGTGCACTCCCTTTTCGATCGCGCCGTTCTCAAAGCGCTGTGCCTTTTCCGCGCCCAGGTACGTCTCCGGGGTGATCTCCGCTTCCGAGGGCCCCTGCGCGTGCGTCTTCGTCGCGCCGCCCAGGCCGCTCGCGCCGGCTTCAATCAGCAGGCTGCGGATGGCTCGCTCCTTTGTCGCATATTCGCCCTCGCCGAAGTCGGCCAGGCGGATGTTGCCCTGCGCGTCAATCAGGTACTCCGCGGGCCAGTATTCGTTGTTGTAAGCGTCCCAGGTGGCGTAGTTGTTGTCCTGCGCCACCGGGTAGTGGATGCCGTTCTGCTTTATCGCTTCCGCCACGTTGGAGGCCGAGTGCTCGAAGGGGAACTCCGGCGTGTGCACGCCGATGATCTGGAAGCCCTTGCTCGCGTACTTCGCATACCACCCATTCAGGTAGGGCAGCGTGCGCAGGCAGTTGATGCAGCTGTACGTCCAGAAGTCCACCAGCACCACGTGCCCCCGCAGTCCCGCCAGGCTCAGCGGCGCGTTGCCGGGTGTGTTGAACCACGCCTGCGTGCCGGTAATGGGCGGGGCTGGGCCTAGTACTGGCAGCTTCAGTCCCGCGTCGGCCTCCTTCAGGCCGCCTGCCTGGCGCGCCTTATGTCCGCGTAGCGCGGTGAGCTGCGCCGCTGCCGCGTGGCTCGTCTCAAGGCCCTTGGTGGGGTCGACCAGGAATGAGGGCAGGCTGCTGGCGATCGAGGTCTCAAAGCGCGTGTCGTAGTTGCCCAGCATCAGCAGCGCGACGATCACCATGATCGCGCCCATCGACATCTGAAAGCGCCCGCTGCGCCGCGCCAGTCGCCCCGTCAGCCGGCGCCCGCCCAGCATCAGGGCATACAGCACCACCGCCGAGCCGATGCCATACGCCAGTGCCACCGTCAGGCGCGCCGTCGTGAAGCTCTGCGACGCCGACACCGTTATCACGCCAGCCAAGATCGGGCCCGCGCACGGCGCATACAGGAAGCCCAGGCCGCCGCCCACCAGCATGCCCGACCAGAAGCCGTCGCCCCCAGAGCGCCCCTCCTTGTTGGCGCCGCCGCCGATGCCCAGGCTCGGGCCGACCCGGCTCAGTCGCGCCTCCAGCCGGTCGCCCAGCGCCGGGATCATCAGCGTTATGCCAAAGCCGATGAGAGCGGCTATCGCCAGTTTGCGCAGCAGTTCATCTGGAAGCCCCAGCGCCGAGATCAGGTATACGAGCGCGACCGTCGCGAACGTGAACGACAGCGCCAGGCCCGTCACCACGCCCAGCGGCCTGCGCCGGCCGCCCGTCGCGCCCGCCGCCAGCGCCACCGGCAAAACAGGCAGCACACACGGCGATACCGCGGTGGCGGCGCCCGCGATGAAGGCGAAGGCGATCAGGAGGACCATGGTTAGGTCTATACATCTTGACCGTTCCTGACGGCCAGCACGCTGCTTCGTCGCGACTCATCAGTAGTTTCCGCGCCCCACGAAGGTGGCTTTCCTCGGCTGAAAAAGCACAATCAGCGGCTTAGCCTGTCTGACATGAAGACCTCACCCGGCGCCTGTCTGATCCTCGGCTACGACCGCACCGAGAGCGGGCGGTTGGCAGCTGCGTGGGCGGCGCGGCAGCTGCAGCCCAAAGGCCGCCTGGTGATCGTGCACGCCTGCCGCCCGCAGCGCCGTCCGCCCTCGCCTCTATCCAGCGCACACGAGCGCAAGACGCTCGGGCGGGCACTGGTCGACGAGCTGCTGATGGAGGACACCGAGTCGCTGTTTGACATCGACATCGAGGTGGAGATCTCAGACCGCGATCCCGTCACGGCGCTGTGCGACGCTGCGCGCCGTCACGACGCGCAGGGGATCGTCATCGGCCACGAGTCCCACTCGCGCCTGCACCGCGCCATCGGCACGCTCACCAGTCAGCTGCTCAGCACCTCGCCCGTGCCGGTTATCGCTGTGCCTATGAGCAGCAGCGAGGCCGCGGGTGCGCCGGCAGCGCAGTCGCGTAGCGCGGCATAGGTCATCGCAAGAGCTGAGATCTGGGGAGAGTTGCTCTAGCGAGCTACACTGCTCGGGACGATGCCGAGTAAGCACCCGAGAATCGCAGTGACGGCTGACCCGGAGCTGGGGCATGCGCTTGAACGTGTGCGCGCTGCCACGGGTACCCGAGAGGCCGATGCCACATTGGTGCGGCGACTGGCAGTCGAGGGCGCCCAGGCCGAGGTCCATGCCGGTCGCGGTCGCCGAGAGGCCGCTGACGCGCTATTTGCCGCGATGGACAGCGGCGCCTTTGATCTCGACTTGAACGCGATCGATCGCCTCAACGGGCCAACAAGCGTCCCGTGAGCGTCGAGCTCTGGGATGGCCAGGGCATAGTGCTGGTCGACACCTCGGCATGGATGCTCGCGCGCCGTATTCCAAAGGCACGTGAGCGATTGTCTGCCGCAATCGGGCGAGGCGAGGTCGCGTGGTGCTGGCCGGTACGCTACGAGTTGATCATCGACGCGCGCGGGACGGAGGGGATCGCGGTAGTTGACCGCACCTTTGAGGGTCTACGCGAGATCTCGGTCGATCGCTCCGTTCAACGGGGGGTGTTGGCAGCTATGCGGGAACTGGCGAGCACCGAATCCCACGGGGCGCATCGTCTGCCGCTCACGGATCTCACCGTCGCTGTCGCAGCTCAGATGTCAGGTCTGGACGTTCTGCACTTCGATCGCCATTTCGAGCGTCTCGGAGCGCTGCTCGGGGTGAGTACGCCTTGGATCGCCGAGCCGTCCTGATGTGACGTGGCTGTGCCTTGTCTCGTTCTGCGACGGACGCTCAGAGGGGTCACTGTCTCGCCTGCCCCCCCTCACGCCTCCTGCGCCTGCAGCCGCCCGGACTTGATGGCATCGAGCAGGGCCTGGTAGTCCAGACGGTTCTGGGCGGAGTAGGCGGCGGCGAAGTCGGCCAAGGCCTCGTCAAAGACGCCGCTCTTGCCGAGGTAGCCGGCGATGGCGAGGCGATCTCCGGAGCGGGCGTGGGCGCGGGCGAGGGTCCAGCCGCAGAGACGGGCGTAGTTGCGCAGCTGCTCGTGCCCCATGCTGTCGATGTCCACGGAGAGCTTGCCGTCCCATAGCTGGCGCACGTAGAAGTCGCGGGGCTGATCGTCGACGCCGATGGCGGGGAGCCAGCCGAGGAAGATGTCGGAGGCGGCCTGCATCAGGTGCTGGCCCTCGACCACGCGCTGGCCGCTGTTGTCATACTCGGAGGCACCGGCGTAGGGCTCGAGCACGGATGCCTGCGCTTCCTTGCACTGCAGTACCAAAGCGTCGTCCTCGTCGCGGCCCATCATCAGCACGACCCAGGCGCGTGTGCCGACGCTGCCGACGCCGACGACCTTGCGCGCGATCGCCTGGAAGCGGTAGGTGTCGAATAGGCGCTGGCGCGAGCGGGGGAGGCTGTCGCGGTAGCCGCCGAGCAGCTCGGTGATGCTCTTGCGCAGGCGCCGCTGCTGGGTGGTGGAGAAGAGCTCCTCGATCGGCACGATCAGCGGGGGAGCGCTGATGAAGCGCAGTTCGCCACCGACCTGTTCGGTCAGCTTGCCGACGGCACGCGCGGAATCCTTGGCGCGGGCCTTGGCGATGTTCTTCTCGACGGCCTTGATGCGCTTGGCATCGATGCCCTCCTGCTCGGCGAGATCTAGGATCTGCTGGGACTCAAGGCGCGCGTACCAGACTTCGAGGTTGGTCATCTCCGCGAAGCGGCGCATGGCCTCACGGTAGGTGCGCACCCCCCGCACGACGGCCTCGCGGCAGTGGATGGCATCGAGCTGGCGGTCTTCGCCGGCGATCTGCAGGCTAGCGGCGAGGCGCTCGATGTCCCACTCCCACGGCCCCGGGAGGGTCTCGTCGAAGTCGTTGATGTCGAAGAGCATCTCGCGCTCGGGCGAGGCGAAGCCGCCGAAGTTGCTCAAATGCGCGTCGCCGCACAGCTGCGCGCGCAGCCCCGACACAGGCGTCGAGGCCAGGTCCGCGGCCATGATCGCGGCTGCGCCGCGGTAGAAGGCGAAAGCCGACAGCGACATGCGCCCGTAGCGGATCGGGACTAGCTCGGGAACGCGGCTGGTGGCCTGCGCTTCGAGGATCGCGATCGGGTCCTCACGCTCGGGCGCGGGCTGCCAACCGGCGTGGCTTGAGCGCGGGACCTTTTCGCGCAGGGTCTTACCGGCGGCCATGCGCTCGGTGGGGTTGCTTATGCGCTCCGTGGGGGTGCTCATGCGCTCGTCGGCCATAGCGGCCAGCGCGCCTGCTCGTTAGGGAATTCCTGCGTCGTCTGGCGGCGCAGCATGTACATGCCGAAGAAGCCGAGGACGGTGATGATGAGGATGCCGGTGAAGGTGCGGGTGGCGACGATGGGACCCCAGAGGAAGAGGAGCAGCAAAAGCACCAGGGCGGCGCCGTAGGCGATGTCGGGGCGCTCGCGCAGGTAGGGGGCGAGGAAGCGGCGCGCCGAGGTGGCCGTACTGGTGGGCCCCGCAAAGATCCCGGCGAGGACGATGACGATGCCCACGAGGATCACCGACCAGGCGATGTCGCTGAGCACGCTGGTGCCGATGGTGTAGGCGGCTTCGACGGCGGGCTTCACCCCGGAGCTGGCGGCGAGCGAGTTGGTGACGGTGTGTCCGGCGGCGCCGCGCGCGATGAGCACCGCGATGGCGGACCCGATGAAAGCCCAGCCGACGTGGATGAGCGTCTTGCGCCGGCGTCCTTTCGCCAGGTAGACGGCGAGGGCGAAGAGGAAGTAGACGAGCAGGGGCAGGACGATCGCGAGCGAACGCAGGAGGTTGACGGCGTTCTGCATGGTGCGCAGGCTGCCCGACTTGATGACGCGCAGTTCGGCGACGTTGGGCGGGATCTTTTCCACCAAAGACGTGGGGGCGCCGACGCGCGAGGCGGCGTCGCTCAGCAGCGGGCGCAGGTTGATGACGACCTCACCGCCGCCGGGGAGGCGCACGACTTCGGAGCGGTTCTCGATGAGCTTGACGAACTGGGCGTGGGCCGCTTCATTGGCGGTGCGCCACAGCGACTGCACGCGCGGTCGCTCAAGCGCGAGGTTGACGCCCTTTTCCACGAGCGAGCGCAGGGCGCCCGCGGCGGGCGCTGCCAAGGGCTTCAGTTCAGAAGGCAGCTCGCCGCGCAGTTCGCCGGCGACGTCGACGTTGGCATATAGCTGATCGGTGAGGTAGCCCGCGAGCGCTTCGCGGATGGGCGGGCTTTCGATCATCTTGGCGCTGGTGTTCGTCCAGTAGCCGGTGTCGAGCAGCTGGCGGTTGGCCCACACCGCGAAGATCGCCACGACGCCGAGCACGGTCGCCACGCCGATCAGGCTGCGGACGAGCCATAGATGAGGAGGATGAGGAGCCCGGCCGGTTGGGGGGTTTGCGGTCGTGGTGGTCATGCGGGACGAGCGCTCTCGGTGCTCATGACAGTGGACGCTAAAGCCAGTGCTGTGCTGTCCGTATCCGTGTAAACCCGCACGGGCGGGCGCTCAGCATGTCATGTGCATCATGGCGGGTTCCGCCGAGCCGTGTACTCACCCTTGCGGAGCCGTGTACTCACTCTTGCGGAGCCGTGTGCTCACCCCTTGCCTTATGGGCTCCGATGTGAGAAGCTTTCGTCCAATGCGGCGAATGCTGATGGTTGCGCTGGCCTCGCTGGGATTCGCGGCGGGGATTCCCCTCTACGGCTGTGGCTCATCCTCCAGCAGCAAGCCGAGCTACTGCGCGCAGCAGGAAGAACTGAAGAAGAGCGTGAAGGCGCTGGGCGAAGTCAATGTGGTGAGCGGCGGGACGAGCGCGATCACGGCGGCGCTGAGCAAGGTGGAAAGCAGCGCGAAGGGCTTGGTGGAAGCGACGAAGAGCGAATTCCCGTCGCAGACGCAGGCGCTG
>DATBPO010000231.1:0-12070 GCA_036561265.1 Solirubrobacteraceae bacterium
CAGCTCGCCAGTACGAGGTCGGGCTCGCCGCCGTCGTCGCTGCTCGCCCACTGCCACGTCGAGGCGCCCGCCGCCACGTGCGCGCGTGCCTCATCCATGCTCAGCCACTGCGGCAGCGGCAGCTTCGAGCCGATCACCAGATTGATGCAGCCGGTGGCCTGCAGGCAGTGGTCCATCGTCGCCAGCAGCGTGTTGGCGTCCGGCGGCACATACACGCGCGCGTGCTCCTCTCGCCGGTTGAGCATCGAGTTGATGAAGCCCGGCATCTGGTGCGAGTAGCCGTTGTGGTCCTGGCGCCAGCCCTCCGAGGTCAGCAGGTAGTTCAGCGACGCCACCGGCTCGCGCCACGGCGCCTCCTCGCGGCTCATCTTGAGGAACTTCCCGTACTGGTTGACCATGCCGTCGACGATCGGGATGAACGCCTCGTAGCAGGGGAAGATGCCGTGGCGGCCCGTCAGCACGTAGCCCTGCAGCCAGCCCTGGCAGTTGTGCTCGCTCAAGACCTCCATGATGCGACCGTCGGGCTTGTAGTCGGGGTTGATCTGGGGATCCACCGGCCACTCATACGCGTGGTTCTCGACCTCGAACAGCGCCCCCAGCCGGTTGCTGGCGACCTCGTCCGGGCACACCACGCGGAAGTTCTCCTCCTCGCGGTTGCGCTCGAACACCTGCGCCAGATAGCCGCCCAGCGCGCCCAGCGAACTCTCCGTCGTGCCACCGGGCTTCTCCAGTGCCACCGCGTGCGCGTTCAGGTCGGGCAGCTTCAGCGGCACGCGCATGCGCCCGCCGTTCACATGGGGGTTGGCGCCCATGCGCCTATCGCCCGTGGGGCACATCGCCGCGATCTCCGGCGCCGGGCCGCCGTTCTCATCGAACAGCTCCTCCGGGCCGTAGGAGCGCAGCCACGCCTCCAGCGCCTGCAGGTGCTCGGGGTTCGTGCGCGCGCCCATCGCCGGCACCTGGTGGGACTTCGAGGTGCCCTCGATGCGGATGCCGTCGAGTTCGCGCACGCCCGTCCAGCCCTTGGGCGAGCGCACGATCAGCATCGGCCAGATCGGTCGTTCCGGCCGGCGCCCCGAGCGCGCTGCGTCCTGCAGCTCGCGGATCTCGCCGTACGCGGTGTCGAGCGCGCTGGCCAGCTCGCCGTCGAGATCATCGCCGTCCACGATCAGCGGGTGCCAGCCGTAGCCCTCGAACAGCTTCGTCAGCTCCATGTCGCTCATCGAGCTGAAGATCGTGGGGTTGGCGATCTTGTAGCCGTTCAGATGCAGCATCGGCAGCACCGCGCCGCTCTTCGCCGGGTCCAGGAACTTGTTCGAGTGCCACGCCCCCGCCGTCGGCCCCGTCTCCGCCTCGCCGTCGCCCACGATGCACGCCACGATCAGCTCGGGGTTATCGAGCGCCGCGCCAAAGGCGGTGGCGAGCGCGTAGCCCAGCTCGCCGCCCTCGTGGATCGTGCCCGGCACGATCGGCGCGATGTGGCTGGGGAAGCCGCCCGGCCAGGAGAAGAGGCGCACAAGCTTGGCGAGACCCTCGCGGTCGCGGCTCATCTCCGGCTTGACCTCTTCCAGGCAGCCATCGATCCACAGGTTCGCCAGGTTCGCCGGCGCGCCGTGACCCGGACCGGTGACCAGCAGCATGCTCGCGTCGTTCTCCAAGATCAGGCGGTTCAGCCCCGCATACATCAGGTTGATCCCCGGCACCGTGCCCCAGTGGCCCAGCAGGCGGTGCTTCACATGCTCGGGCTTCAGCGGCTCCTCGAGCATGTGGTTGTCCTGGAGATAGATCATCGCCACAGCGATGTAATTCGCCGCGCGTCTATAAAACGCGAGCTTCTCCGAGGTGGGCGACAGAGCTTGGGTAGACAAGACTTCCCCCTATTTGGGCTGAGCTTTTGGGCGAGCGTGTGGACTATACCGATGACGCCCGCGCGCGCTTTCTCCCTCGGGGTGGGGTGGACGGATGGGCCGCTTGCAGGGCTTGCCGGGGGCATCAGTGGGGACGCTCGACAGGCAGCGATGGGCCGGGTGGACGGGCGGCTAGGATGGCGCCATGATCGAGCCAGGGGACGCCGCTCCCGCCTTCGAGCTGCCCGACCAGGACGGCCGCACCGTCAAGCTCTCGGACTTCCGCGGCCAGCCTGTCGTCGTCTACTTCTACCCCAAGGCAGCGACGCCCGGCTGCACCACCCAGGCCTGCGGCGTGCGCGACCATCGCGCCGACTACCAGCAGGCCGGCGCAGTCGTGCTCGGCATCTCCCCCGACCCCGTCGCCAAGGTCAAGAAGTTCCACGACAAGGAGGGGCTGAACTTCGCCCTGCTCGCCGACGAGGGTCACCGGGTGGCTGATGACTACGGCGTTTGGGTTGAGAAGTCGATGTATGGGCGCAAATATTTTGGCAACGAGCGCACCACGTTCGTCGTGGATTCAGATGGGAAGGTCGCTCAGGTGTTGCGCAAAGTCAAGCCGGCCGAGCACGACGAGCTGGTGCTGAAGGCGCTGGCGGAGATTGGGCCGCCGGTGGTGTAGCAGGGGTCGTGAGTAGCCTGCCAAGGCGATGATATTTCAGGGTCGATCGCGCCGCTCCCTGCGAACGCAATGCGTCCAGGTCGGGCGACCGAGTAACGAATACGGCGGGCGGGCTGCCTGATGCCTCGGATCAGCGCGTTCTACGGGATTGTGATCTGGATGTACCACGACGAGGCCCACCACGGCGGACGCCCGCACTTCCATGCCAGCTACAGCGGGGATGAGGCCACCATAGATATCGAGAGCCTGGCGACGCTTGCAGGCAACCTGCCGCCCCGTGGGCAGCGCCTCGTGGTCGAGTGGGCGCGAGCACACCAACCCGAGCTGCGCGAGAACTGGGGCCGCGCCCGCAGCCACCAGCCACTCGCTCCGATCGATCCGCTGCGCTGAACGGTCTACCATTGCGGTTGGTGCGCAGCACACCCTTACTCACCGAGGCTCGGCCGCTCAACGGGTACGCCGTGCATGTCCGGTTCGAGGACGGCACCGCAGCCGATGTCGATCTCTCCTACCTGCTCGACTACGGCGGCGTGTTCGAGCCGTTGCGCGATCCGGATTACTTCGCGCGGCTCTGCGCGGACACCGAGGCGGGCACGATCGTCTGGCCCAACGACGCAGACATCGCCCCCGAGACGCTCTATGCACACGCACAGCAGCACGCGGCAGCAGCGTAGTCCGACGACGATCCATAACCGTCTGGTTGGGTATGCTTTCGGTGTGCTGTGTACGCCACCGGTCATAAGCGAGCGGGAGCGCCAGGTGGGGGGGTGCTGCACTCCGCTGGTCGAGCCGGACCTCTCTGGTGAGGAGGCTGTGGGTTTGGCGGTCGTGGTGAAGGCGCTTGCCGATCCGACGCGGCTGCGGATTGTCGATGCCGTGCGCAAGGCCTCGCCCGAGGCTGTCTGTCAGTGCGAGCTTCTGCCGTTGTTCGGCATCTCGCAGGCGGCGCTTGCCAAGCACCTGAAGGTGCTGCTCGCGGCCGGTCTGCTCGGCGTCGAGCGGCGCGGGCTTTGGGCCTACTACTTCGTCACCGGCGAATCAGAGTGGGAACGGCTGAGGGCGTGGTTGGATTGAGCGAAGCTCCCGACCTGTTGCGCCGAACTGTTGCTGAGATGCTTGGCGCGTTCGCGCTGGTATTTGCGGGCTGTGGCGCGATCGTCACCAATGCCCATACGCATGGGGCACTGGGAGCCGTTGGGGTGAGCCTCGTATTTGGGCTTGTCATCCTCGCCGGGATTGCCGCGCTGGGGCATGTCTCCGGGGCGCACTTCAATCCCGCCGTCACCTTCAGCTTCTTCCTCACCCGCCACCTCCCCGGCCGCGATGCGCTCGCCTATCTCGGCGGGCAGCTCGTGGGCTGCACGCTCGCGGCGCTCCTGCTGTGGGCGATCTGGCCATCCCAGCCGGCCGACCTGGGAGCGACCGTGCCCAGCATCGCCGCGGGGCGCGCGTTGATCATGGAGGCCGTCATGAGCGCTCTGCTCATGCTCGTCATCATCAGCGTCGCCACCGACACCCGCGCCGTCGGCGCTCCCGCCGCGCTGGCCATCGGTGCCACGATCGCGCTCGACGCCCTCTTCGGCGGGCCGCTCACGGGTGCCTCGATGAACCCCGCTCGCTCCTTTGCCCCGGCGCTTGTCTCCGGTCAGTGGCGTGACTTCTGGGTGTACATCGCCGGGCCGCTCGTGGGCGCCTCGCTCGGCGCCTTCGCCTACCAGTTCGTGCGCGGCGAGCACCCCGGCCTGCCGGGCGCGGCTCCGGTTTCCGCCCCCCTCGAGGTTCCAGCCGTGCTCGAGGAGGTCTGATGGCCTGCGCGCTCTTCGTCTGCCTGCACAACGCCGGGCGCTCGCAGATGAGCGCCGCGCTCCTGGAGCGCCAAGCCGGCGGGCGTCATCGGGCGCTCTCCGCGGGTACCACGCCGGGGGAGCGGGTGCACCCCGAGGTCGTCGAGGTCATGCGCGAGCTCGGCGTCGACCTCTCCGCTCGGCGTCCACAGCTTCTGAGCTCCGAGCTCGCCGAGCAGGCGGATGTGATCGTCACCATGGGCTGCGGCGATCAGTGCCCCTACGTCCCCGGCAAGCGCTACATCGACTGGGACCTCCCCGACCCCAAGGGGCGCCCCATCGCCGAGGTTCGGGCTATTCGCGATGACATCGCCAGCCGCATGCCCGCGCTCATCGCCGAGCTCGACGCCGGCTGAGCTTCAAGAGGCAGGACGCTCGGCCGGGTGCCTTTCCCCGGTAGCCTCCTTGCCAGGCACCATGAACTCGGATCTCCAAGCCACGGCCGGGGACGCGGGGTCGGCCCGCAAGCGCCACGCGCTCGAGCTCTTCCGCGGCCTTCCCCGGCGCTACGACATCCTTGCCGCCGCCCTCAGCTTCGGCCAGGACCCCCGCTGGCGCCGCGCCATGGTTCGCGCCGTTTCGCCTCAGGCCAGCGACCGCGTGCTCGACGTCGCCACCGGCACCGGCATGGTCGCCGCCCAGCTCGTCAAGCGCTCCGGCTGCAACGTCATCGGACTCGACCAGAGCGCCGAGATGCTCGCGGGTGCGCGGGCGCGACTTGCCGCGCGGCCCCAGCTCGCCAAGCACATCGAGCTCGTCCAGGGGCAGGCCGAGCAGCTGCCCTTTCCCGACGGCTCCTTCGACGCGCTCACCTTCACCTATCTCCTGCGCTACGTCGATGACCCGCCCGCCACCATGCGCGAGCTCGCCCGCGTCGTTGTGCCCGGTGGGCGCGTCGGCTCGCTCGAGTTCGCCGTGCCTCCCCGGCTTTTTGCGCGTATCGCCTGGCGCCTCTACACAGCCGTCGGCTTGCCGCTGCTCGGGCGACTCGTCTCGCGCGACTGGATGCAGGTAGGGCGCTTTCTCGGTCCCAGCATCCGTGGCTTCTACAAGCGCCATCCCATCGAGCAGCTCGTGCGCTACTGGCAGGACGCCGGGCTTGAGGATGTGCGCGTCAGGCGCATGAGTCTCGGCGGGGGCATCGTCATGTCCGCCCGGCGCTCCCCGGCAGAGCGTCTTCCCGATGGCACTCCAGACTGAGCGCCCAGCCTTCTACGCCCTCGCCGGCGGCGGCTGGCGTGACCTGCTCACCCTCCTGCACCCCCCCTACACCGCCTGGCACCTCAGCTACTTCGCCATCGGCGCCGCCCTCGCGCCCCACGTCTACCTCAATCGCCTGCTCTGGGGGCTCGCCGCCTTTGCCCTCGCCGTCGGCCTCGCTGCCCACGCGCTCGATGAGCTCCACGACCGGCCCCTGCGCACCGGCCTCTCCGACCGCACCCTCATCGTTCTCACCGCCACTAGCCTCTTTGGGGCGTTGGCAATCGGCGTGGGGGGGATCGTCACGGTCTCTGCACTGCTGCTTCCGTTAGTTGTGGCCGGCGGCCTCTTCCTGCTCGCCTACAACCTCGAGCTCTGGGGCGGGCGCTTTCACAGTGACCTCTGGTTCGCTCTCGGCTGGGGTGCCTTTCCCGCCTTCACCGGCTACTTCGTCAACGCTCTGGAAGTCTCCTGGCCCGCGCTCCTCGTCAGCGTCGCCTGTCTTGCCATGAGCCTCGCCCAGCGGCGCCTCAGCACACCCGCGCGCGAGCTGCGCCGCCGCACGCAGTCCCTTAGTGGTGTGCGCACCCGCTCTGACGGCAGCACCGAGCCGCTCTCCGTCTCCGGCCTACTTGCTCCGCTCGACGGCGCTCTCGCCGCCATGTCTTTTGCCATGGTCGTCCTCGCTGCCGCGCTGCTCGCTGCGCGTCTCTGAGCTAGCGCCCCAACGTGCGCACGAACTCCCGCGCCCGCCCGCGTAGTTCACCCAGCACCGTGCGCACCTCCTCAAGGCCCCCCCGCAGCTCCGCGTCGCCCACATCCACCGGCAGCATCGAATCCTGCAGCGTCGCCAGCTCGCCATCTGCCTTGCCGATCGCCTCCATCGCGTTCTCCACGAAACCCTTCACGCCGTGCGATGGCGCGCCCTGTGTCGGCTCCGCAAAAGTCCCACGCGGCAAATCGTGGCGCGCCGCAAACTCCCCATGCGTGCGCTTCAGCCGACCATACGCCGCCTGCACCGGCCGAAACAGCTCCGCCTCCAGCCGCTCCCCGCTGCTTTCATCGAGCAGCTCATACGCCTCGCCCAGGCTCATCAGCGCAAAGCCGATCGACTCCGCCGCGCTCGCCACCGTCTCCAGCAACTGCGCCCTCGCCTGTGCGTTCGTGTACGCCATCAGCTCAGCATATTCGCAGGCGCTCGAAGGGCCGCTGCAAGGGTGGCGAGTCAGAGAACGCGATAACGAGTCGGGCCGCGGTCGTGGTCGGGTGCCGGCCCGCGCGTAGGCGCATCCTCAGCGGATGAAGCGCTCCAGCCGCGCGTTCACGATCGTCTCCCGCAGCGTCTGCAGCGCGTCATACTTGGGCCGCCACCGCAGCTCGCGCCGCGCCTTGCTCGTATCCATTATCACCGGCTCGCGGAACGCCGCAATCCACTGCGCCTGCGCCGGCAGGAAGCCCAACCGCCCCACCAGTTCCGCCACCGCCCCCACCGCCAGCTCCGGCACCGGGATCGAGTACCACCCCAGCTCGCGCGCCAGCTGCGACACCGTCAGCTCGCCCGCTCCCGCCAGGTTGTAGACGCCAGGCTCGCCGCGGCCTAATACCGCCGCGCGCATCGCGCTCGCCACATCGTCGTGGTGCACCAGCTGAAACGGCACCCCCGGGTCCGGCAGCACCGGCTCAATAATCGGCACCCCATCCAGCAGCCGCCGCACCGCCCGCGGCAGCCGATCGAAGACCTGCGTATACGGCAGGCTCTCGATCAACAGCGGTGCATCGCGCCCCCCCACGATGCACGGGCGCAGCACATACGCCTCCGTCGCGCTGCCCTGGAGCGTCTGCCTCAGCACTGTCTCCACCTCCGCCTTCTGCGCCGAGTAATAGTGCGAGGCAGTGCCACGCGCCGGTACATCCTCCGTCAGCGGCTGCGGATTCTCGCCATGGAATCCATACGCCGCCACCGACGACGCATACACCAGGCGCTTCGCCCCCGCCGCCACCGTCGCCTCGAACACATTGCGCGAGCCCTCCAGGTTCACCCTCGCGCTCTCGCTCGCGCTGCCCATGATGATAAACGCCAAATGCACCACCACATCCGCCTCCGCCACCAGGTCGGCCACCGCCTTGCGATCGAGCACATCTCCCTGTCTGTAGCGCGTCTTTTTCCACCCCCGCGCCGCCGGATCAAACGGACGCCGCGCCATCCCCACGACGCGACCCACCTCGCGCGAGCGCTCAAGTGCCGCCACCACCGCCTGCCCGATCTCACCGCTAGGACCGGTTACCGCCACCTTCAAGGGGCGGGCAGATGTCAAGCCATCACCCACAACCACTACTCCTCCTTAACCGTTTCATCGACCGCCAACGGCTCGCCCGGCAGCGCTCGTGCGAACCACAGACCTATCAGCGCGAATCCCGCCGCCCACAACAGCGCCGTCTTCAGCGCTTCCAGCTGTGCCTCCGCGTAGCCCGCCTGGATGTTCGCCGCCTGCGCATCGCTCAGGCCGCCTTCGCGCGCCGCCTCTCCCACCGCCGACGGCGGCGCCATGTCGATCCCCTCGTCCGTCGCCGCCAGGATCTGCTGCTCCACGCTCGCCGGCAGTTCCGGGTTGTCCGTCACGTGCGCCTGAAAGCCGTTCAGCAGCCCCACCAGCAGCACCGAGCCGATCAGCGCCGTCCCCAGCGACGCCCCCAGGTTCTGCGCCGTGCCCTGCAGGCCGCCCACCTCGCTCACCCGCGAGCCATCCACCGCGCTCATCATCACGTTGCCCAGCTGGCTCACCACCAGGCCCATGCCGCCGCCGAACGCACCCACCGCGATGCCGAACGCCGGGCCGCTCAGCGTCGGGCCGATCGCCGCCTGCACGCCGATCAGGCCCGCGAACAGCAGCACAAGGCCCATCTGCACCACCCGCCTGGGGGACAGCTTGCGCGCCAGCGGCGCTCCGCTCAGCGCGCCCACGATCATCGTGACCGACACCGGCAATATTGCGATCCCCGTTTCCAACGCATCCTTGCCCAGCACCAGCTGCAGATACAGCGGCAGCACGAAGAACGTCCCCGCGATGATCAGCTGCTGTGCCACCGTCATCGTCGCCCCCGCCCGCAGCCGGGGGATGCCCAGCAGGTCCGGGTCAAGCAGCGGCGTGCCGCCCTTCTCTTTCAGATGGCGCTCGTGCGCCGCGAACAGGCCCACCGCGATCGCGCCCGCCGCGATTACGAACGGCACCACCGAGAAGCCAAACGGCGTGATCTTCTGGCCCCCGATTTCAAGCGCTCCCCGCGGCTTGAAGAAGCCCCACTGGCTGCTCTGCAGCACCCCCAGCACGATCAGGCCCAGGCCGATTGCCGACAGCGCCGCGCCGCGCCCGTCGAACTTCACGCCCTTCTCCGGCGGCGCATCGCTTATGCCCCTGCACAGCGGCAGCATCGCTATCACCGTGACCGTCTCCGCCGCGAACACCACGCGCCACGTCAGCACCGTTGTCACGAAGCCCCCGATCAGCGGGCCCGCCGCCACCGCCGCCCCCGTTATGCCGCCCAGTGTCGCAAACGCCACCGCCCGCTCCTTGCCCTGGAAGTTCGTCGCCACCAGCGCCGCTATCGCCGGGATCACCAGCACCGCGCCCAGGCCCTCGATCATCGACCACCCCACCAGCAGCATCCCAATCGACACGCTCAGCGCCGTCGTCAGCGAGCCCACCCCGTAGATCGCTATCCCGATCGTAAACGCCCGCCGCCGGCCCCAGATGTCGCCCAGCTTTGCCCCGCTCAGCATGAACGCCGCCATCACCAGCGCGTATAAGGTGATCGCCGCCTGCACCGAGGTCACCGTCGTGTCCAGATCGCTCACCACCTGCGAGATCGACACGTTCATCACCGTCGTATCCAGGATCATCACGAACTGCGCCACGCACAGGATCGTGAAGGTCGCGCGGCGGCTCAGTTTGCGGCGTTCCATCCCCGCGATTCTCCTCCTAAATGGGATTCGGCACGTCCACGTACACGTGGCGCACGCCAAAGCGCGCCGCTACGTGCTCGCCCAGGCGCCTTATGCCGAGCGTCTCCGTCGCGTAGTGGCCCGCCGCTATGAAGTGCATCCGCAGCTCGTGCGCCTGCGCCATCACGCGCTCCGCCGGCTCGCCCGTCAGGAAGGCCTCTGCGCCTCGGTCCGCGGCTTCTGCGAGGTAGTCCGCGCCGGCTCCCGTCACGATGCCCAGTCTCTGTATGCGCTCCGGGCCGCTCGCGAAGACCAGGGGTTCGCGGTTGGTCACCCGCTTCACGCGCTCGAACAGGTCCTCTGCCGGGAGGCCCCCGTCAGGGAACTGTGCCAGCACGCCGATCGCCTGGCCCCTGTGGAGGGCGAACGGTTCCTCCGTACTCTTCGCGCCCAGCGCGCTTGCCAGCAGGGCGTTGTTGCCGATTTCAGGGTGCGCGTCCAGGGGGAGGTGGTAGCTGGCCAGGCTCATATTCGCGTCAAACAGGAGCTTCAGGCGGCGCTTCATCTGGGGGTCCATCGGGGCTGTCGGGCCGCTGCCCCAGAACAGGCCGTGGTGGGTCAGGATCAGCTCCGCGCCCGCTTCGCGTGCCCTTTCGAACAGCTCCAGGTGGGCGCTCACGCCCGTTACCACCGTCGAGATCTCGTTTGCGCCCGGCACCTGCAGACCGTTCGGGCAGTAGTCCTCGAAGGCGCCCGGGTTCAGCAGGGCGTCCAGGTCCTGCAGGATCTCGGAGAGGGAGGCCGGCATTCCGCCGGGACCTTAGCGTTGTGGGATACTTCGGTTTGCGTCGGGGCGTGGCGCAGCCTGGTAGCGCGCACCGTTCGGGTCGGTGAGGTCCCGAGTTCGAATCTCGGCGCCCCGATTTGTAGGTTGTTGGATGCAGGGGGACGCTGGGGGCGTCCTGGGGAGTCGAGTTTGGCTCTGGGGGTGGGGTTTCAGGAGTTGGTCCAGCGTCGGTGTTTGGGTGTCCATCGGCCGGTTGCGGTGCCGGCGAGGATGGGGTTGAGGAAGGCTGCGGCGTCGACGTGCGCGGTGTTGAGGTCGGCGGGTAGCCCCACCTCGTTGGCGGCGCGGGCATAGGGCGCCGTCCAGGAGTCGGGTGGTGGAGGGAGCGTGGTGGGCAGGGGTTGGCGGGCGCGGGTGTTGAATGTCGCGGTGAGGCTGCGGCGGAGGCGGTCGGCGTGGGGGCTGGCGAGGTCGGCGATCAGGAGGAGGTCGATGAGGTCTTTGGTTCTGGTGCTGGGTTGTTGTTGTGGGCCGTAGGTGGCGGTGTAGGCGTGGACCTTCTCGGCGATGTGCTGCTCCAGTGCGACGACGGGCATAGTGGTCGGGGTGATCTCGGCGAAGTTGAGGAGGCTGGGGACCGGAAGGTGTTCGGCGGGGGCGGTTGGGTTCTCGCTGAGCGCGACATCGACGGGGAACTGCTCGAAGCGTCGTCCGGCGACCTCGGATGTGATGCTGTAGCGCACGGCGTTGAACTCGTCGGCGCGGTCGAGGGCGGTGGTTCGTGCGACCTCGAAGTCGAAGTGGTCGGGCAAACGGATGGCCTGGGCGGCGAGTAGGTCTGTGGTGGCTGTTGTCTCGTCGTGGGCGCCCGCGAGGTCGATGTCCTTGGTGGTGCGCGTTCGCAGTCCCAGGCGCAGGTCGAGCGCGAAGGCGCCCTTGAGGACCCACCGGTTGGGAGTCGCCAGGGTCAGGCGGGCCAGGAAGCGCTCAAATGCGACGCGCTTGCGTAGTCGCATCACGGGCACGCCGCTGGTGGCTGCCTCGTTGCGTAGCCGCTGGTCGAGCGCGGCCCTGAAAGCCTCTGCTGTGGCGTACTTCATGCGGCGGCTTCTTCGATCGTGCGCTTGACCAGGGCGGCGACGCGCCCGCCGTGGCGCTCGGCGTGCTGTGTGAGCTGACCGGGCGTGGTGCGCCCTTCGCGGAGGGCTTCGCGGATCGCCATCTGGACCTGCTCGGGCGCGGTTCCCGTACCTGCTGCCTCGATGATCGCTCTAGCCGGGGTGCTGACGCGGATGCCGTGGCGGGTCATCGCATCGCTGTCGGGGATGCCGGTCCTGGCTGTGTGGAGGGTGACGCCGGCGGGGGGGCGGATTCCGCGGTGCTCGCGGGAGACGAGCAGGTGAACGGTGTTGGGCAGCACATCGGAAAGCCCGTGCAGCACAAGCGCGCTCTCGTGCGAGACGACCGCACGGTCCGGCCCGAGAGCGAGCCATGCGGCGCGTATGTCCTCGTACTCCCCGACTGGGTAGTCGCTGAGGCGATAAAGCCCGCGTTGCACGCGCGCGAAGCGTCCCGACCGCGCGTGATGGGCGATCAGCTGAGGGCTGAAGCCGCGTTCCCGCGCCTGGCGGGCGGTGAATAGACCCTCCTGCGAGTACGCGAGCCGCTGAAGCGCGGAGAGATCGACTGGTCGGTCCATGTCAGCTGTATATCAAAGCTTCCTTTAGTTTAGGCTGACATGCAGGCCATGTTGCATAGGCGCCCAGTCTG
>DATBPO010000232.1:0-6905 GCA_036561265.1 Solirubrobacteraceae bacterium
TGTTCATATAGGCCTCGTTGTCGTAACAGATGTAGAGCACGTCGTCGTTTCGCTCGAACATCCCCGACAGGCAGGCGAAGCCGATGTCCACGGTGCCGCCGTCGCCGCCCTGGCCGACGACGCGGATGTCCTCGCGGCCCTTCGCGCGCAGCGCCGCCGCGATGCCCGTCGCGACCGCCGGGGCGTTGCCGAACAGCGAGTGCAGCCAGGGGATCTGCCACGAGCTCTCGGGGTAGGGGGTGGAGAACACCTCCAGGCAGCCAGTCGCGTTGGCCGCGATAATCCTGCCGTTCGTTGCGCGCATTGCTGCATCCAGCGCGTAGCGCGCGCCCAGCGCCTCGCCGCAGCCCTGGCAGGCGCGGTGCCCGCAGGTGATCGCGTTCGTGCGCTGTGGGTCCGCCTGCGTTGCACGCTGCTCAGGGTCGAGCAGGCGGTTGCCCACGGCGAAGCTGCCTGTCTGGTAGAAGCGGATCGCGGGTGCACTCATACCGGCCCCGCCGCGATCGGACCGACATCCTTAAGCATGTTCTCCGCGTGCGGGCCGGAGGCCCTCGACGCGCCCATGCGCCGCAGCTCGCGGCCCACCAAATCCCAATCCATGTCCAGAAACGTCAGCGCATCGATGCGATCGGCGGCCGCGTCGGTGAACAACTTATGCAGCGAGGTCTTTGTGATCGGTCGTCCGCCGAGTCCTGCGATGACCGTGTAGCCGTGCAGCTGAATCCCCGCGAGCGCCATGCGCACATTGGCCGAGACGATCCCGCCGATGCCGACGGCGAGCGCCTTCTCCAGCACCACCACCCGCTGCGCGTGTCCCAGCACCGCGCGCACCGCCTCCAGGGGGAAGGGCCGGAAGGAGGTAATGCCGAGCGCTCCGATCCTCATGCCCTCATCGCGCAGCTCATCGACCGTGTCCTTGATCGTTCCCAGCACCGAGCCGAGCGCAACCACGATCGTCTCGGCGTCCTCGCAGCGGTAGGGGCGGATCAGGCCGCCGCTGTCGCGCCCGAAGGCATCCTTGAACTCGCCCGCGATCTGCGGAATCAGCTCGAGCGCCTGCATCTGCTTGGCGTGCGCCAGGTACTTGACCTCCATGAACGCCTCCGGCCCGACCATCGCACCGATGCTCATCGGCTCGTCGGGGTCGAGCGCCTGGCGCGGCTGAAAGGGTGGCAGGAAGGCATCCACCTGCTCCTGCGTTGGCATCTCCACGCGCTCGACGGCGTGCGTGAGGATGAAGCCGTCCATGCACACCATCACCGGCGTCGAGAGCTGCTCGGCCAAACGGAAGGCCTGGATGTGCAGGTCGAGCGCCTCCTGGTTGGTCTCCGCATACAGCTGGATCCAGCCGCAGTCGCGCTGGCTCATCGAGTCGCTGTGGTCGTTCCAGATGTTGATCGGCGCGCCGATCGCGCGGTTGGCAAGCGTCATCACGATCGGCAGGCCCAGGCCCGAGGCGTTGTACAGCGCCTCCGTCATATACAGCAGACCCTGGCTCGCCGTCGCCGTGTAGGCGCGCGCGCCCGTCGCACTGGCGCCGATCGCCACCGACATCGCGGCGAACTCCGACTCCACGTTGACGAACTCGCACGGCACGAGCTCACCGCTCTTCACCAACTGCGAGAGGTTCTCGACGATATGCGTCTGCGGGGAGATCGGATAGGCGCAGATGACCTCCGGGCGGCACAGCGCCACTGACTCCGCCACGGCGCGCGAGCCCTCAAGCTGGCGCAGCACCGCTCAGCTCCCGCATCTCGTTCGCTACCCACGTGTGGGCGGCGCGCGCTGCCGCCACGTTGCCCTCGGCCACGGCGCCTTTGAAGCGCTCATGGATCGCACCTACAACCGCATCGAGCGAGATCAATCCGCTGAGTGCCGCGAAGCCCCCGAGCAGCGCCGCGTTGGCAAGTGGGCGTCCTGTGTGCTCACGTGCCAGCTCGCTCGCCGGCACTGTCAGCAGGCGCTCGCGGCTGTATTCCTTTACGAACTCACCCAGACCCAGCTCGTCGAAGCTCTGCGCGCTGTTGATGAGCACGAAGCCCGTGGGCTTCAGGCCGCCGAACACATCGACCTGGTGCAGCAGAGTGGGGTCCTGCACGATCAGTGCATCCGGCTCCATCACCGGCTCGCGCACGCGGATCTCGCGGTCATCGATGCGGCAGAACGACACCACCGGCGCGCCCATACGCTCGGAGCCAAAGCTCGGGAACGCCTGCGCGTAGCAGCCCTCGTCAAACGCCGCCAGCGACAGCAGTTCCGCCGCAGTGACGACGCCCTGGCCGCCGCGACCGTGGATGCGGACCTCGAACATCCTCAACTCCCGGGGTGCGACGAGTCCGCCCGTCCCGCTCGTCCGCGTCTGCCCTGCGAGCGTGCGTGGGGGTGATTTGCGCGCGCATGGTCCAGCAGCACGCGCTGCTCCGCGGCTGCCACGAGCGCGCGGGTACGGTCGATCACATCGACGCTCACGGAGATCGCGTCGATCCCGGCGCGTACCAAGAGCTCGGCATACTCGGGGTGCACCGAGGGCGCCTGCCCGCAGATTGAGGTGCGCAGGCCGAGCTCGCGCGCGCGGGGGATCAGCTCGCGCAGGTAGGCCGTCACCGCCGGGTCACGCTCATCGAAGGTCTCGGCCAGCACCTCGTTGTCGCGGTCTGCGCCCAGCAGCAGCTGCGTGAGGTCGTTGGAGCCGATCGAGATGCCGCAGACTCCCAGCTTCGCGTACTCGGCGAGGTTGAAGAGCACAGAGGGCACCTCCGCCATCACCCACAACCCGAAGCCCGGGCGATCGAGCAGGCCCGAGGCGGCGATCAGCTCGCAGCAGCGGCGCAGCTCGCGCGTGCTGCGCACGAACGGCAGCATCACATGCAGGTTGTGGTGTCCGGAATCCCACACCCGGCGCACGGCATCGAGCTCCAGTGCGAACACATCGGGCTCGCGCGTGTAGCGCAGCGCGCCGCGGTAGCCGATCATCGGGTTCGCCTCCTGCGGCTCGAAGCGCTCGCCGCCACGTAGCCCTCTGAACTCGTTCGTGCGGAAGTCGATCGTGCGGTAGGTGACCGGGCGTGGCGCGAAGCCCGCGGCGAAGGTGCTCAAACCCGCTGCCATGCGCGCGACGAACTCCTCGCCGCGGCCCTCCTCCAGCAGGATGCGGGGGTGGTCTCCCGCCAGCGCCTCCAGCACCATCATCTCGGCGCGCAGCAGGCCCACTCCATCCACCGGCAGGCCCTTGACCCGATCCACCTGCGAGGGCTCTGAGAGGTTGACGAGGATCTGCGTGGCCGTCACCGGGGCGGTCGTGGCGGTCGTCGCTGTACCTGTGGCCTGGGCGGTGCCGATGGTCGAGACCTGCGCCGTCTCCTCGATACGGGCGCCCTCAAGGACGACACCCTGAGTGGCGTCCACGGTCACGATCTCTCCATCGCGCAGGGTGCGAGTTGCCTCTCCGGTACCCACGACGCAGGGAATGCCAAGCTCGCGCGAGACGATCGCGGCGTGACAGGTCATACCGCCTGAGTCGGTAACCACGGCAGCTGCGCGGCGCAACAGCGGCAGCCAGTCCGGCGAGGTCATATGGGTTACCAGCACGTCTCCATCGCTGAGGCTTGCGGCGTCGACCGGCGAGGCAAGGATGCGCGCGGCGCCACTGGCGCTGCCGGGGGCACCGCCAAGCCCACGAAGTAGCACCGTCTGAGCCCCGGCCTTCTGTGCTGCCGCACTATTACCAGCGCGCTGCGACGAGCCTGGCGTCTCAGCTTCTGCGCTGGCAACGTCCTCGTGCAGCGTGGTGATCGGGCGGCTCTGGAGCATCCACAACGCCCCATCGGGGTCGAACGCCCACTCGGTGTCCTGCGGCGAGCCGTAGTGCTGCTCGATGCGCCGGCCGAGCTCGGCGACCGCTACGACCTCGGCATCAGTGAGAACTGGCTGCAGCGCCTCCTGCTCGGAGAGCGTGCGCTGGCGCGTGCCGCCCTCGGGGGCGTACTCGATTACTAGCTCCTTGCGGTGCACCTCGCGGCGGCGGATGGCGAGCGTGGCCTTCTCGACTATGTAGCGATCGGGAGATACGGAGCCCGAGACGACGGCCTCGCCGAGGCCGAAGGAGCCCTCGATGACGAGCTCGTCGCGCCGCCCGGTGGCCGGGTTGACGGTGAACATCACGCCGGCGCGGGTGGACTGCAACTGGCGCTGCACGACGACGGCGATGTCCATATCGGCCTGCCCGAAACCGTTGACTCCCCGGTAGTAGATCGTGCGCGCTCCGAACAGAGAGCGCCAGCAGCGGCGCACTGCGTCGATCATCGCATCGGCGCCGCGAGTGTTAAGGAACGTTTCGTTCATGCCCGCGAAGGATGTGTCGGCGGTGTCCTCGGCCGTTGCAGAGGAGCGCACGGCTACGGGGATTGAGTCCCCACCCGCAAGCTGCTCATAGGCCGAGCGGATCGCGCCCTGCAGCGGCTCGGGCATCGGCGTGGCGTCGAGGAGATCGCGTGCCGCAGCGCTCGCTGCTTGGAGTGCGGCGGTGTCCTCGACGTCGACGCCATCAAGCAGCGTTGCCAGGCGCTGGCGCAGCCCGGTCTGGTCGCAGAAGGCCGCGTACGCCGGGGCGCCGATGACAAATCCGTCGGGCACGGGCAGCCCCGCGGAGGTGAGCTCACCGAGATTGGCGCCCTTCCCGCCGGCGTAGGCGGTGTCCTCGCGTCCCAGGTGCGTAAAGGGTCGCACGACGTCAAGCGTGGACTGGGCGGCGGTATGCGCCGGTGCTGCGGTCGACGTGGTCAAGGCTGCTCCTCTCGGCAGGTGGTGGGACAGGTCACCGATTGCATCCACCAGTCAACTCGCCCATGCGCCGCTCAGCCACCGCATTCATCCCCCAACGGGCTCAGTAGTTCTCACTCATGACGTGATGAGCGAGCGCGCATAGCGTGCCCAGCGTGCGGTTGATCACCGAACAGCAACTGGTGGAGACGCTTGCGGCGCTGCCGATGCCGGAGCCGCGGGTTGTCGCGAGCGGCAACTTGGCGACGCCGCGCGCCCTGCTGGATGCCCTGGAGCGCTCGCTGGAGCGCTACCGGCTGTTTATGCTCGCCGCACAGGCTCCATTGCCGCGGCGCGAGGGAGTGATCTTCGAGACGCCGTTCGTCGGCCCAGGCATGCGCGACGCCGGCGAGCAGCTCGACTACCTGCCGATGCGCCTCTCGCTGGTGCCGCGGCTGTTCGCCACGATGCGCCCGCCCGACGTGGTGCTGCTGCATACCTCGGTGCCGCACGCCGGGAAGGTCTCATTGGGAATCGAGGTGAACATCCTCGTTGCCGCGGTTGAGCGCGTGCGCCTGCGCGGCGGCCTCGTGATCGCGCAGATGAATCCGCGCATGCCGTACACCTTTGGCGATGGCGAGCTGAGCGAGGATCTGATCGACCTGGCGATCGAAGTGGAGGACGAGCTGCCCTCGCCGGCCGTGCGGCCGGGGCACGAGCAGGGGCACGAGGTGCGGATCGCCGAGTACGTGGCGAGTCTGGTCGAAGATGGCGCGACGCTGCAGATGGGCATCGGCCAGGTCCCCGATGCGACGCTGCGGGCCCTGGCCGGCCGTCGCGAACTGGCAATCTGGTCAGAGATGATCAGCGATGGCGTGATGGAGCTCGACCGCGGCGGCGCGCTCGATCGCACGCGCCCAATGGTGTGCTCATTCCTGTTCGGCTCGCCCGAGCTCTACCGCTGGGTGGATCGCAACCACCGGCTGCGCATGACACGCACCGAGACGACCAACGACCCCTCGCGCATTGCGGCGCGCAGGAAGATGGTGTCCGTCAACACGGCGCTGCGCGTCGACCTGCACGACCAGGCCGGCGCCAGCCATATCGACGGGCGTCTGTACTCGGGGCTGGGCGGCCAGCCCGACTTCGTCTCCGGGGCGCTGCACTCGCCCGGCGGGCACGCCGTGATCGCGCTGAACTCCTGGCATGAGCGCAGCGACAGCTCGACGATCGTGCCGCGGCTGGCCGATCCGGTGACTTCCTTCCAGCACTCCGCGGTCGTGACCGAGCAGGGCTGCGCGCTGCTCTTCGGGCGCAGCCAGCGCGCGCAGGCGCAGCTGATCATCGAGCAAGCCGCGCACCCGGACGCGCGCGAGCAGTTGCGCAATCATCCCATGGGGGTGATGCACGAGCACATGCATTGATGCGAGCATTGGCGAACGTGTTCGTCATCTTCGGCATCACCGGCGACCTGGCAAAGGTGATGACCTTCCACTCGCTGTACCGCCTGGAGCGGCGGGGGCTCTTGAGCACCCCGATCGTGGGCGTGGCAGGCGACGATTGGACGATCGAACGTCTGCGTGCACACGCGCGCAAGTCGATCGAAGAGTGCGGTGAGACGATCGACGAGGAGGTCTTCGGGCGTCTTGCCGGGAGGCTGTCGTATCTGAGCGGCGACTTCTCCGGCCCGGCCACCTACGAGAAGGTCGCGCAGGCGGTTGGCGGCGCGAGCAGCCCGGTGTTCTACCTCGAGATCCCGCCGTCGCTGTTCGGGATGACGATCAAGGGGCTGGCGGACGCCGGCTTGACGAAGAACGCGCGAGTTGTGGTGGAGAAGCCCTTCGGTCACGACCTCGCGAGCGCGCGCGCCCTGAACGATGAAGTCCACAAGTATCTGGACGAGTCCCAGCTGTACCGGATCGACCACTTCCTGGGAAAGATGGGCACGGACGAGCTGCTGTACCTGCGTTTTGGCAACACGATGATCGAGTCGGTGTGGAATCGCAACCACATCGCGTGCATGCAGATCACGATGGCTGAGGATTTCGGCGTGGAGGACCGCGGGCACTTCTACGACCCGGTGGGCGCGCTCCGCGACGTGGTCGTGAACCACCTGATGCAGGTGGTCGCCGTGGCCGCGATGGAGG
>DATBPO010000233.1:0-3520 GCA_036561265.1 Solirubrobacteraceae bacterium
CTCGCAGGTCTTCGAAGTGGCTCCCAGCGAGATCGATCCCGGCATGCGCTCCAAAGCCAAGATGATCAACTACGGCATCGTCTACGGCCTCTCCGACTTCGGCCTCGCCGACCGCCTCAACATCCCCCGCGAGGAGGCCAAGGAGTTCATCGACGCCTACCTCGCCCGCTTCCCCCGCGTGGCCGACTTCATGATCCACACCATCGACCAGGCCAAGGAGGAGGGCCACGTCAAGACGCTCTGGGGCCGTCGGCGCCAGATCCCCGAGCTGCGTGCCCGCAACTACCAGGTCCGCACGCTCGGCGAACGCCTCGCCGTCAACACCGTCATCCAGGGCACGGCCGCCGACATCATCAAGCTCGCCATGGTCCACTGCCACCGCTCGCTCGACGTCGCCCAGCTCAAGACCCGCCTGATCCTCACCATCCACGATGAGCTCCTCTTCGAAGGGCCACCCGAGGAGATTCCCGTCGCCCGCGAGCTCATCCAGCGCGAGATGACCGGCGTCTGGGACCACGACCCCCCCATGGCCGTGGACATCGGCGTCGGCGCCAACTGGCTGGAGGCCAAGTGAGCCGGGGGCTGGCCACGGCGTTCGGCTTGCTGGCGGAGGCACCGCGATGAGCCGGGGGCTTGCGGTCCTGCTCGGTGCCGGCGCAGGCTGCCTCGTCGGCATGCAGGCCCCCGTCAACTCGCGCCTGGGCAAGTCTGTCGGCAGCCTGCAGGCCGCCACCGTCTCCTTCCTCGTCGGCACCGCCGCGCTGCTCATCGTCGTCAATTTCTATAAGGACGGTCTCTCCGGTATCGGCAAGATTGGCGACGCGCCCTGGTGGGCCCTGGTGGGCGGGCTCTTCGGCGCCATCTACGTCACCGTCGCCATCCTCACCGTCCAGACGCTCGGTGCCAGCGGCCTCACCGCCGTCGTCATCGGCGGCCAGCTCGCAATGTCCGTCGTCATCGACCGCTTTGGCCTGCTGGGCTTGCCCCGCCAGACGATCGGCGCCGAGCGCATCGTCGGTCTCATGCTGCTCGTCGTCGGCGTTGCGCTGGTGGTGCGCAAGTGAGGGAGATTCCGTTCGACGGGATATCCAAAACGGCTCCGCCTGCTACCCAAGGGCCGTGCGGAACCCCTCGCGCCAGCTGGGCTGCTGTGGTTTCCAGCCGAGCTCCTGCTTGATCAGGGCATTGGAGGCGCCCTGAGCCTTGGTCATGACGCTCACGCCATAGCTGCCTGCGGCCAGGCGGGCGAGCGGGGCGGGGACGCGCCAGGGGCGGGGGGCGCCCACTGCATTGGCGAGCGCCGGCAGCCACTCGCGCACCGGCGCGGGGTCGTCGTCGACGACGTTGTAGATGTGGGCCTCGCCGTCCTGCTGGGCGAGTGCTGCCACCGTGGCGCGCGCAGCGTCATCGACGTGGATGAACGACCATACGCCGCCGCCACCGCCCACGATCGGTAGCCGGCGGCGGCGCAGGTCCTCGACCGTCGAGCCATCGGCGGAGATCGCGCTACCCGGGCCGTAGAAGTAGCCGTAGCGCAGCACCGTCCCCTGCACGCCTCGCACCGCGCACTCCAGCTCGTGCAGCGCCTGCGCCGAGCGCTTGAACGGTTTGGGGGCATCCAGATGCAGTACTTCGGTCTCGGTATGAAGCGTGCCCGGCGGCCCCGGCAGGTACGCAAATGCGATGCTCTGCGCCACGATCCGCTTTACGCCCGCCGCCTGTGCTGCGGCGACCAGGTCGCGCGTGCCGCGCCCACGCAAGCGGTCGTTTACCGCGAAATCGCGCTCCAGCTTGCGCGGGTCGATGCGCGACGGGATCGAGGTCATCTGGTGGACGATCGCATCGGGCTTCGCCGCCAGCACCGCCGCTCGCAGTGCCTCGCTGTCGAGGGCGTCCACCACCACCGGCTCTGCGCCCGCTTCGCGCAGCGCCTGCGTCTTTGCCTGCGAGCGTGTAGTGCCCGTTACCTCATGCCCGGCCGCCACCAGCATCGGCACCAGCCGCCTACCGATCACGCCGGTCGCGCCGGCCAGAAAGACCCTCATGGTCGCCGAGCGTAGCTCACGCGGCGAGCGCGGGCTCGCTCTCCATGCGCGCGCACGCCTGGCCTTCGCTGAAGCCCGCCGCGCCGATTCCGAACGCCGCGTTGAAGCGCGAGCGGAGGTTCTCCAGCGCCACCATGTGCACCAACTCCACCACCTGGCGGTCCTCGAAGCGCTCGCGCAGCGCCGCCATCAGCTCGTCGCTCACCGCGACCGGCGTCGCAGTCATACCCACCGCCAGGTCCAGCACCAGGCGCTCGGTCGCATCGAAGTGCTCGCTCTCGCGGTAGCGATATAGGTCGCGCAACTGCGCGTCGGACACGCTCGCCCGGCGCGCCTCGTGCGAGCCGATGTCCTGGCAGAACTCACAGCCCTGTATCACCGCCGACTTCAGCACCGCCAGCGAACGCAGGTGCTCATCCACGCGTGGCTTGCTGGCGCTGCTCTGCTCCAACAGGCCGTAGCCGAACAAGAGCCGCGGCGTGTGCGCGTAGATTTCGATCGGCTCCAGCCCGAGCTCGCGCCCGCCCGAGATCTGCTTCGTCTTGCGCCGCGCCATCCAGTACGTCGCACGCACGAACGGTCCGGCCTTGCGCTTGGGTACGCCTGCGATGCGGCTCATCTTGGGTCTCCTTCAGTCGTGCTGTCCAGAGTGCCCGGGTGGGCGGGCTCCTCATTCATTGCCACTCGCAGCAGCCAGGCCAGTACGAGCGTGGCCGCCGCGAGCGAGAAGAAATCGAAGTAGCCGGTCCACGCCGGGTGCGCATGGCCGATGTCAATCAGGTGGTTGACGCTGTGCAGTGCGAACTGCAACGTCGTAAGCGCCAGCACCGGCACCCGCCACGACGGGCGGCGAACCGCCACCAGCAGCGCCACGCCGATCGCCGCGTTGAACGTCGCCGTGTCGCGGATGTAGTGCGTGTTCACCGTCCCGAACGGGCCCACGTTCGTGAAGAAAGCTCGCGGCGCCACTGCCATGAACAGCGCCAGCGCCAGGTGGTAGGCGCCGAAGGCCGCCACGCCGACCACCAGGGTACCGGGAGGCGCCTTGCTGCGCGCGGCGAGTGGCTGGGCCTGGGCGCTCACGTCATTGCACGATATGCCCAAACCAGAGGCATGTAAAGGACCGCGCGGACTATCAGGCTGTCGCCGGCGCGCGCAAGCGTGCTCTGCCGGCGCTGGGCCGCGACTCGCCGTTCACGAACGAGGGCGGGGCGATGCGCAGGTAGTGCTCAAAGGCCCAGTCGGAGATGCGGCGCTGCTCGAGGGCTCGGGTGAGGACGGTGATAGCGCGCGTGGGGGTGAGCTGGCCGACGAGGCGCTGCACGCCCAGCAGCGAGCGGAACTTCCAGGCGTGGGCGTCGGAGAAGCTGCCATAGCGGCGCAGCGCGTTCTCGCGTGTGGAATGGCCTTCGTGCACGCCGCGCAGCTCGCGCCCGCAGGCGAGGCCGAAGTAGAGCGCCGTGCGGATGCCCTCG
>DATBPO010000234.1:0-14664 GCA_036561265.1 Solirubrobacteraceae bacterium
GGTTGCGCTTCGAACCGTCGCTCTCGTTCGCACCGAGCACCGCGGGTGAAGGCGGCAGCTCGCAGGCGGATGCGCCGTCGGCGTATACGGTCGACCTGAAGCTCCCGCAGACCACCGGGTACAGTGAACTGGCGACGCCGCCGTTGAAGGCGGCGACGGTCACGCTCCCCGCGGGCGTGTCGGTGTCCCCCGGCGCGGCGCAGGGCCTGGCGGGCTGCCAGCCCGAAGGACCGGAAGGGATCAACATCGGCAGCAGCCAGATCGGTGTCGGGGGCCAGGACCTCGCTGACCCCGAAGCGACGGAACTGGGCGCGGGTCACGCGGGCGGGAACGCCAGCCCGTATGACGACGGGTTCTACCACGTCGCCCCGGGTCACTGCCCGGCCGCGTCGACGATCGCGACCGCCGAAGCGTTCACGCCGATCCTCCCCAATGGCCCCGGTGGGTCCGCACCGTTGAACGGCCACGTGTACCTGGCGGCACCGAAGTGTGGTGGGGTGGGGCAGCCGGTGTGTACGGAGGCGAGTGCCGCGAACGGAGAACTGTTCGGTCTCTACCTGGAACTGGAAGGCTCCGGGGTGATCGTCAAGTTCCCCGGCACCGTCGCAGCGGACCCAGCCACGGGCCAGTTGACGGCGAGCTTCAAGGGTCTGATCCAGCAGCCCTTCAGCGAGCTGCGGCTGCACTTCCACGGTGGCCCAAGAGCGACGATGGCAAACCCCCAGAGCTGCGGCAGCGCGTCCACGTCCTCGGTCCTTGAACCGTGGAGCGCTCCCGCGACGCCGAACGCGACGGTGTCTTCGTCGTTCAACGTGGACTGGGACGGCCAGGGTGGGGCGTGCCCGGGGTTGCCGTTCAACCCCGCGTTCACCGCGGGGACGGTCGCACCGTCGGCTGGTGGTTTCAGTCCGTTCACGTTGACTTTTTCGCGGCAGGATCGCGAACAGGACCTCTCGGGTCTCAGTGTGACGATGCCCCCGGGCCTCCTCGGTGTCCTGAAGAGCGTCGCGCAGTGCGGCGAACCGCAGGCTGCGCAGGGCACGTGTGGCGCGGGGAGCCTGATCGGGCATACCACCGCCACCGCGGGGTCGGGCTCGCAGCCGTTCCCCGTGACCGGCCAGGTGTTCCTGACTGGCCCGTACAAGGGCGCGCCGTTTGGGTTGAGCATCGTGGTGCCGGTGGTCGCGGGGCCGCTCAACCTCGGGAACGTCGTCGTCCGTGCGGCGATCGGGGTCGACCCCCACACCGCGCAGATCACAGTCACAAGCGATCCGCTGCCGCAGATCATCGATGGGGTGCCGCTGCGCGTGAGGACGGTGAACGTGACCGTCGACCGGCCGGGGTTCATCTTCAATCCCACCAACTGCTCCCAGCAGCAGCTCACCGCGACGATAACCGCTGCGCAGGGCGCCACTGCGAGCGTCGCGAGCCCGTTCGCCGTTGCGAATTGCGCGAGCCTTGGGTTCAAGCCGTCCTTCACCGTCTCCACCCAGGCCAAGACGAGCAAGAAGAGCGGCGCGAGCCTTGACGTCAAGGTCGGCTACCCCGCGGGGGCGCAGGCGAACATCCGCAGTGTCGCGGTGACGCTGCCCAAGCAACTGCCATCCAGGCTCACGACGATCCAGCAGGCGTGTCCGCAGGCGACGTTTGTGGCGAACCCGGCGGGCTGCCCGGCGGGGTCGAACATCGGGATCGCGACCGCTGTGACCCCGGTCCTCGCGAACCCGGTGACGGGTCCGGCGTACCTGGTGTCTCACGGCGGCGCGGCGTTCCCGGATCTCGTGGTGATCCTGCAGGGCGAAGGGATCATGCTCGATCTCGTGGGGAGCATCAACATCAAGAAGGGCGTCACCAGCTCGGCGTTCGCGAGCATCCCCGACGCCCCGATCAGTAGCTTCGAGCTGACACTTCCCGAGGGGCCGCACTCCGGCCTCACAGCTGTGCTCCCCGCGAAGGCGAAGGGCAACCTGTGTGGCACGAGCCTGGTGATGCCCACGACGCTTACGGGGCAGAACGGGGCGCAGATCAAGCAGAACACGAAGATCGCGGTCACCGGCTGCCCGAAGGCCAAGGCGAAGAAGAAGCACAAGGCCAAGAAGCACAAGAGGAAGAGGAAGGGGTAGGGGGCGGGGTGCCGGCGGTCGTGGATATGGAGCGGGCCTCGGCTGGACGTGGCCCGGGACGGGGGCGGGGCCGTGGTGGCGAGGCGGGCTCTCCCCCCGGTGGTGGCCGGGGTGCTTTGCCGCGGTCGCGTGTGAGTGAGATTCAGCGGGCGCGGATGTTGCACGCGATGGCGGAGGTCGCCTCGCAGGAGGGTGCGCAGAACGCGAGCGTCGCAAGGGTCGTGGCAAGGTCGGGTGTCTCGCGCCGTACGTTCTACGACCTCTTCGAGGACCGCGAGGACTGTTTCCTGGCGGCGTTCGAGGACGCCCTCGCGCGGGTATCGGAACGCGCGTTGCCTGCCTACGCCGCCGCGAAGACGTGGCAGGCTCGGGTCAGGGCTGCCCTGTTTGCGGTCCTGGCGTTTCTGGAGGAGGAGCCCGACCTCGGGCGGCTGCTGGTCGTGGAGAGCCTCACCGCCGGGCCGCGGGCGGTGGAGCGTCGTGCGCAGCTCGTCGGGGTGCTCGTGGATGTCGTCGCGGAGGGCGAGGGTGAGATGAAGGTCAAGCACGGCCAGCCGGCCCTGAGCGCGGAGGGCGTCGTCGGCGCCGTGCTCTCGGTTATCCATGCGCGTCTGCAGCGCGGGGAGACAGACTCGCTCACGACGCTCGTGAATCCGCTGATGGGGATGATCGTGCTGCCCTACCTCGGCCCCGCCGCGGCCCGCCGCGAGGGCGAGCGCCCCATGCCACAGCTCCCGCCGCGCCCGCAGCCCCGCCGCGGCGACCCCCTACGCGACCTCGACATGCGTCTCACCTACCGCACCGTCCGTGTGCTCGTCGCGATCGCGCAGAGCCCCGGTGCGTCCAACCGCCAGGTCGCGGAGGCCGCGGGGATCGCCGACCAGGGCCAGATCTCAAAGCTTCTCCTGCGCCTGCAGAACCTCGGTCTGATCCGCAACGTCGGCGAGGGACCCCAGCGCGGCGAGCCCAACGCCTGGCGCCTCACCCCCAAAGGGCAGGACGTCGAGCGCACGATCCGCGAACAGACCTCGCGCACTGCCGGCTGAGCCAGCCGGCGATGGATCAGAGGCGGCCGGCGGTGCGCTGGTGGACAATCAGGACTGCAAGCTCACTGAGCGCGGTCTCGGGTGACGTTGGCCGGGTAGGTTGACGGATGCAGTCGTCTGCGCCTGCCGGATGCAGGTGGTACGGATGCTCAGGGTGGCCGTCGGGGTCGAACTCGTGGCGAAGGCGGGCGTCGCCCGCTTGTCCGTGGTAGGAGTAGCTGCAGAGGTATAGACCCTCACGCTCCTGTGCGTCCATGGTGTGGTGCTCCGACCAGCGCTCGACAAGCGTGAAGCTGATCCGCCCGTCGGGCTCGGCGTCCTCGGCGTCGTCGGCGTCGGGCAGGAGAACGGCTCGCATGTGGATGAGGCCCAGCGGTGGATCGTCTTCCCAGCGTGAGCGCTCTCGCCCGCTGAAGTCGAGCAGATATCCGGAGGCGTTGAGGAGTGCGTGAAGCTCCTCGAAGCGCCGCGAGACGAACGTGCTGATATGCGACATCGCGCGTTTCTACCAAAGGCATGCGCTGGAACAGTGCTGGAGCCGATTCTGTCGATTTTGAGGATATCCTTGATAAGCTCGATCTCTTATCGGCGATCATTGGATGCGACTCATGGCTGACTTCGACAGGCAGTACTGGAAGATCAAGGACTTCGCCGAGCACTTCGGGCTGGACAGGAGCACCGTCTACAACAAGATCGAGCGAGGCGAGATCCGGGCGATCCGCATCGGCAAGACGGCGCTGCGCATCCCCACCGAGGAGGTCCAGCGAGTACTCGACAGCTTTGTCGAGCCCCGCGAGCAGCCCCATGATCTAGAGGCCCGCGAACAGGACTTCCTGGCCCGCACCGGCCACTCGCCAGCGGAGTTTGCCCGCGCTTGGCGGGAAGCCAGGATCGAGGACACTCCTCAGAACGCTCGCGACGCGATCGAAGCCCTCGCCCTGCGCGAGGCGATGAAACCAAACGCCATCAGCGCGTAGCGAATGCCCACCCTGGTCCTCGACCCGCCGCCGCGCGAGCTCCAACAACTGATGGAGCTAGGTCCTCCAGCTCCCGGTCTCTCGCAGCGCCTCATCCAGTGAGATCGTGCGCCCAGCGGCAACGTCGGCTCTGCCCTGCGCGGCCGCGTTCTCATCCTCGTCGGTCCAGGGCTCATCGTCCGCCGGCGCATCGCGGAAGGCCACGATCACGGGGTCGCGCAGGTCGAGCAGGCGCAACGCCTCGTCGGCTTCGTCCTCTGAGAACGTCTCGATCCGCTCGCGCAGCTTCTCTTTCGCAGTCATGTCTCTCTAACGGTAGCCGACCAGCGCCCCCCGGCGCGTCAGCGTCGCTTCGGTCTCGCGCAGCGCGTCCACGAAGATCTCAAGCCCGCGCATCAGCAGCTCGCGTGTCAAGACGAGCGGCGGCAGGAAGCGCGCGACGTTGCCGTGGTGCCCTCCGAGCTCGATGATCAGGCCCTTGCCGGCGCAGGCGCGGCGGACTTCGTCGGCGAGCTCGCGCCACGGCTCCTTGGTGTGGCGGTCGCGCACCAGCTCGATGCCGATCATCAGGCCGCGGCCGCGGACCTCGCCGACGCTCTCCAGCTCCTCGGCGGCCTCGCGCAGCGTGCGCAGCGCCAGCTCGCCGAGGGCGGCGGCGTGGCCGGGCAGGTCGTGCTCGAGCGTGAACTGCAGCGCCGCCGCGCCGGCGGCCATCGCGGGCTGGTGGCCGCGGAAGGTGCCGATGTGCGCGCCCGGCTCCCACGTGTCAAGCGCTGCGTCGTAGGCGATGCCCGCCAGCGGCAGGCCGATGCCGCCCAGCGCCTTGCTCATCACGAGCACGTCGGGCGCCACGCCGTCGGCTTCGCACGCCCACAGCGTGCCCGTGCGCCCGAAGCCCGTCTGGATCTCATCCGCGATCAGCGGCACCTCGTGCGCGCGCGTGATGCGCCTGATCTCCTTCAGCCAGCCCTTGGGGGGGACGATCGTGCCGCCCTCCCCCTGGATCGGCTCCACGATCACCGCCGCCGGCGCCGGCACCCCCGCGTGGGGGTCCTCCAGCGTGCTCTCCAACAGCTTCGCGCACGCCAGCTGGCAGCTATTCGGGCGCAGCCCCAGCGGGCAGCGGTAGCAGTACGGAAACGGCGTGAAGTGCACCGGCGCATCCTGCGAGCCCCCGCACGAGGTGTCGCTCGTCACCGCCAGCGCGCCCTCCGTCATGCCGTGGTAGCTGCCCTGGAAGGCGATCGTCGTGCGCCGCCCCGTGTGGCTGCGCGTCAGCTTCAGCGCCGCCTCCACCGCGTCGCTGCCCGTCGGTCCCCCGAAGTGGATCTTCGCCGTGCGCTTCAGCACCCCCGGCAGTGCCCGCTTGAGCGCGTGCATCAGCGCCAGGCGCGCTTTCGTGGGGAAGTCCAGCGCGTGCGCCAGCCTGCCCAGCTGCGCGCTCGCCGCCGCCAGCGCCGCCGGGTGGCCGTGGCCCACGTTCAGCGTCCCCGCGCCGCCGAAGAAGTCCAGGTACGTGTTTCCATCCACGTCCTTAACCGTCGCCCCCCGGCCCTCCTCCCAGGCCACCGGCACCGCGCGTGGGTAGCTGCGCGCGCGACTCTCCACCGCAGCCTGTTCCGCCAGCATGCGCTGGGATTCGGGTCCGGGTACGCGGCCCGCCACGAGGGGGGCCGGGGCGAAGTGCAGCTCTTTGAAGCGCTCCGCCGGGGGCGGGGGCGCGCCAGGGGTCGAGGGGGCGCTCGTATGAGTCTGCGCGGTGTCCGGCCCGGAGGGGTGAGTCATCTTGCCCGCCACCCCGCGATCGCCGCCTGCCCCAGTGCCACACCGCCGTCGTTGGCCGGCACCAGGCGGTGCACGTGCACCTGAAAGCCCGTCTGCTCCAACGTCTCACACGCTCCGCGCAGCAGCCACTCGTTCTGCCACACGCCCCCGCTCAGCACCACCCGGCGCAGGCCCGTGCGCCGCGCGATCTCCATGCACGTGTTGCGCACCATCTCAACGACCGTGCAGTGAAAGCGCAGGCTCAGCTCGGCCGCTTTCACTTTGCCGCGCGCCAGCAGCTCCGCCAGCTCGCGCACCATCGGGCGCGCATCCACGCGCAGCGGCGCCTCGTCGGCGTGCAGCTCCCAGGCCAGCGGCGCCGCCCGCGTGCCCGGCTCGATCAGCTGTTCGAGCTCGATCGCCGCCTGCGCTTCGTAGCGGCACTCTTCGCGCACCCCCAGCAGCGCGCTCACCCCGTCGAATAGCCGCCCCACGCTGGATGTCAGCGGCGAGCTGATGCCGGCCGCCACCATGCGCGCCAGCACGTGGCGTTCCTGCTCGCTGCGCGCCGCCACCACCGGCACGCCCGTGAGCTCCCCGCCCAGCTCGCCGCCGTGCGCCTGCGCCAGCAGCGACAGCGCCGTGCGGAAGGGCTGTTCAACGGCGCGGTCCCCGCCGGGCAGGCGGAAGTATTCGATGTGCGCCGCGCGTTCAAAGCCGCCGTAGTCGCCCACCAGCCACTCTCCGCCCCAGATGTGCCCGTCGATCCCATAGCCCGTACCGTCGAAGATCACCCCCAGCACCGGCTCCTGCAGACCGTGCTCGCACATGCACGCCGCCATATGCGCGTGGTGGTGCTGCACCTCCACCGTCGGCAGCTCGTGCTGCTCGCGCGCGTAGCGCGTGCTCATGTAGCCGGGGTGCATGTCGTGCGCCACCACCTCCGGTGTCACCTCCAAGAGCTTCGCCAGATGCCCGATCGCGTGCTCGAAGCTGCGCAGCGTTGCCTCGTTCTTGAGGTCCCCTATGTGGTGAGAGAGAAACAACTCCATGCCACGGGAGATGCAGATCGTGTTCTTCAGCTCCGGCCCCACCGCAAGCACCGGCGGCATCTCAAACGGCGCCTCCACAGGGACCGGCGTGTAGCCGCGCGCGCGCCGCAGCGGGCTCACTTCCGTGCGTCCCCCCACGCTCACCGCCCGCACGATCGAGTCATCCACGCGCGTATAGATGTCGCGGTTATTGATCAAAAAGGCATCCGCGATCGGCGCCAGGCGCTCCAGTGCGTCCTCGTTGGTGAACGCGATCGGCTCGTCAGACACGTTGCCGCTCGTCGCCACCAGCGCATCCAGCTCGCCTTCCAGCAACAGGTGGTGCAGCGGCGCGTACGCCAGCATTACCCCGTAGCGTCGGTTGCCGGGAGCGATGCTCGGCGCGAGCTCTGTCTCGTTGCGCTTTGCGACCAGCACAATCGGTCGCGCCAAGCTACTCAGTAACTCAGCCTCGCACTCCTGCACCTCCCCATAACGACTCACAGCCTCGATCCCCGGCGACATCACCGCAAACGGCTTTTCCTCGCGCCGCTTGCGCCGTCGCAGCTCCGCCACTGCCTCCTCATTGCGCGCATCCACCATCAGGTGGTAGCCGCCGATCCCCTTGACCGCCACGATCGCGCCGGCGCGCAGCAGCTGCACGGTGTCAAGCACGGGCGTTTCCGTCTGGACCATCCCGTGCTGGGGGTGCCACAGCTGCACGCGTGGCCCGCATTTCCAGCACGCCACGGGCTGCGCGTGAAAGCGCCGGTCACAAACGTCGTGGTACTCGGACGTGCACTCCTCGCACATCGGAAACACGCTCATCGTGGTCAGCGCCCGGTCGTAGGGGACGCCTTCGATGATCGAGTAGCGCGGCCCGCAGTTGGTGCAATTGATGAACGGGTAGCGGTAGCGGCGGTTCTCAGGGTCGAGCATTTCCGCGAGGCACTCCTCGCACACGCAGGTATCTGCGGAGACCAGCGTACGTGCGCTCTCCTGGCGCTCGCTCACGTGGATCTCAAACTCCTCCACGACGACCTCGATCGAGCGCTGCTCCAGGAGCGCCACAGAGTCGATGCGCGCGAGCGCCGGTGCCGAAGTGCGCACCTCGCGGATGAACTCCTCGAGTGCTGACTCGGGGCCCTGCACCTCAAGCACCACGCCCTCGCTGTCGTTGCGCACCCAGCCCCCCAGCGCGTGGCGCGCGGCGGTACGCCACACAAACGGCCGGAACCCCACCCCCTGCACGATCCCGCGGATCTGGTACCGGCGCGTCTCGGGCATTTAGAGCACCCGTTTTCCCGTGCGTTTGGCCAGGAGCGACATGCGATCCCTCAGCACAGCCGTGGCAGCTGGGCTCCGTAGAGGACCTCAACGGTCGCTTCGCCGCCGTCGGCGTGACGCATCCGCACCGCGGCGTCCCCGCGCTCCACCACGCTGCCGACGATTTCCGCCGCGTGCCCGTAGGGCTGCAGGCGCACCGTCTCCACGATCTCGCCGGCGCCGTCGCCGTCGACGAACAGGCACAGGCAGCCCTCGTTGGCGAGATACAGCGGGTCGACGCCCAGCATGTCGGCGGCCATCGCCGTCTCGGGCTGGATCGGCAGGCGCTGATGGTCGATCGAGATCGACACCCCGGCGCCGTCGGCGACCTCGTTGAGCACCGTGCCAAGGCCCCCGCGCGTGACGTCGCGCATGCAGTGCACTAACTCCGGGTGCTCCTCGAGCACGTTCCACACCAGCCCGTCGAGCGGCGCGCAGTCGCTGAGGATGCGCTCCTCAAAGCCCAGGCCCTCGCGGATCGAGAGGATGTGGATGCTGTGGTTGCCCAGCCAGCTCGTCACGATCACCGCGTCGCCTGGCTTCACGTGCTCCATGCCCAGCTCGTGGTGGCGGTGCACTTCCCCGATGCCCGTGGTGTTGATGAAGATCTTGTCGATCTCCCCGCCGCGCACGACCTTGGTGTCGCCCGCCACGATCGCCACGTTGGCAACGCTCGCGGCCTCCCTGACCGAATCCAGGATGCGCTCCAGATCGGCGATCGGGAAGCCCTCCTCGAGCACCAGCGCCAGCGTCAAAAAGCGCGGCTGCGCGCCGCTGACCGCGAGGTCGTTGACGGTGCCGCACACCGCGATCTTGCCGATGTCGCCGTTGCCGAAGAAGATCGGGTCGATCACGAAGGAGTCCGTGGTCATCGCGATGCGCGAGCTCTCAATGCCGAGGATCGCGCTGTCCTCCATGCGCCCGCGGTGCACGTCGCCCAGGCGCGGCGCGATCAGCTCGCTGATGAGCTCCTGGCTCATACCGCCGCCGGTGCCGTGGTCCAGCTCGATCTTTCCCGCCAGCTTCCCGCTGATGGCGCTCATGGGATGGCCACCGTGTTGAACTGCGGCAGCTCATCGGCGGTCACGGCCGCCACCAGCTCGTCGCTTGAGAGGATCGTGGCGCAGTAGTTGCGCAGCCACTCAAGCGCGCGCGTCTGGTCCTCCTCGCGCGCGCTGACGACGGCGTCGCTGGGGACGATCACGTTGTAGCCGCGGAAGAAGCCATCGGCGGCGGTCGTCTGCACGCAGATCTGCGTCTGCATGCCGGTGATCGCGATCGTGTCGACGCCGAGCTCTTTGAGGCGCTCATCCAGGGCGGTTTCATAGAAACCGCTGTCCTTGTTCTTTTCCACGACCACGTCCTCCGGCGCGAGGAACTCCGCCATGATGCGCGCCCCGTCAGAGCCCTTCGTCACCGGCAGCCAGCCGTCGTAGCGCTCGGCGCGGGGGTCGTCCTCTCTGTTGATCAGCTGCAGGTGCACGATCGGCACGTTTAGCGCGCGCATCTCGGCGAGGAACGCCGTCATCTTGGGTGTGAACGCGGCCACCGCGGCCTGGCGTTCCTCGTTCTTGTTGACCAGGTCGTACTGCAGGTCGTTCGTCAGGACTGCACAGCGGGCCACAGGCGTCTCCTCCGTCTGGATGTCGTGCTGATCGGGTATGGGGGCATGTCCACCCCCGGCGCACCAGTGCGAGGTGGCGCCGGGGGTCTGGCAGGACATCGAACAATCGTCAATATATTAGACGTGTTTAGACCATTCTTTACTTCGCCGGACGTATCCGGTAGCGTCGCAATCATGAACAGTTCCGCTGATTCCGCAAGCCCTACCGCCGCGCAGGCCCCTTCAGATGTCTCCGAGCAGGCTCCGCAGGCCCCTGAGCGGCTCAAAGACACGGCTTCTGACGGGAGCCAGGCCGTGGCCGCTTCTTCCAGTAGCGCCGATTCGTTTCTGACGCAGGCGCTCGGCGGCTACGATCCGGCCGCAATCGAGGCGCGCTGGCAGGCGGTGTGGAGCGAGCAGCGCGCTTTCGCGGTGCCCCCGCCGCAGGATTCAAGGACGCCGGCTTACGTGTTCGCGGGCTGTCCCTTCACCTCGGGCGATGCCCATATGGGCCATATCCGCAGCTACACGATCAGCGACGCCTATGCGCGCTTTCTACGCGCCCGCGGCGACGCCGTGCTGTTCTCGCTGGGCTTTGACTCCTTCGGCCTGCCCGCGGAGCTCGAGGCGGTGCGCCGCGGCGTCACGCCGCAGGCGTGGGTGGCCCGCTGCGTGGAGCGCATGCGCGGGCAGTTCGAGCGCCTGGGCTACTCGTGTGACTGGGAGCGCACCTTCGACTCCTCCCAGCCCGATCACTACCGCTGGACGCAGTGGCTGTTTCTAGCGATGCTCGAAAAGGACCTCGTCTACCAGCACGTCGCGCAGGTCAGCTGGTGTGACTCCTGCCAGACGGTGCTCGCGGCGCTGCAGGTTGAGGATGGCACCTGCTGGCGCTGTCACGAGGAGGTGCGCTTCCGCCGCCTGCCGCAGTGGTTCATGCGGATCAGCGCCTATGTGGAGGACAACGAGCGCGGGCTGGAGACGCTGCCCGGCTGGAGCAAGGCCGCGGTGGGCGCGCAGCGCGCCGTGATCGGGCGCGTCGATGGCGTCGAGCTCGATGCCTCGCTGCTCGATGGCACGCCGCTGACCGTGTTCACTCCGCACGCGGACGCGATCGCAAGTGCGGCCTTCATCCTCGTCTCCCCCGCACACCCGCAGGTCGAGACGTGGACGGCGGAGGCCAAAGTGGCCAACGAGCTGATGGGGGTGCGCGAGGCCGGCTGGCGGCGCGAGAACCGCGATCTGGAGCAGGTCCCCGTGGTGCCCACAGGCGCCCTCGCCAGCGTCCCCGGCGTCGCTGGCACCCTGCCGATCGTCATCTCACCGCTGGTGGACGCCCGCTTTGGGCCCACCGCCGTGCTGGGCATCCCCGAGCTCGACGCCACCGATCAGCGCATCGCCCAGCGCCTGGCCGTGAGCGGTGGCCCCGGCGGCAGGGGGGTCGGCGCGCTGGGCAGCTCGTGGAAGGTTGCGGGCCGCTCTGAGGCCAAGCCGCGCCCGGCGGTGCGCTACCGCGCGCGTGACTTCGCCATCTCCCGCCAGCGGGCGTGGGGCGCGCCGATCCCGCTGGTGCACTGCGAGCGCTGCGGCACGGTGCCGGTGCCGTTCGCGGATCTGCCGGTGAAGCTGCCCGAGGATCTGCAGATCACCGGCACGGGCAACCCGCTGGAGAGCGTCGCGGAGTTCACACACTGTCTCTGTCCCGCGTGCGGCGGAGAGGCGCGGCGCGAGACCGACACGATCGACTGCCACGTCGATGGCATGTGGATGTGGATGCCGATCTGCGTGCCCTTCGCCGATCGCCCCGAGCACATGTTCGACCACCCCGAATACAGGCGCTGGCTGCCGGCACGCCAGATCGTGTGGGGCGCCGACGCGGGCGGCTACATGTTCGACCAGCGCCTGATCGGCAAGGTGCTGCAGGATCTCGACACGCTGCCGCCGGTGCCCGGACGCGAGCCCTTCACCAATGCGTTGATGCATCAGATGATCCGCCTGGAGGGGCGCAAGATGAGCAAGCACCTGGGCAACGTCGTTGACCCCAACGAGCTCGTCGTCAACGTCGGCGCCGACACCGTGCGTCTGGCGGTGCTGCAGGCCGCCTCACCCGGCCGCATCTTCAACTGGAACGAGCAGCCGATCCGCCACTGCCAGATGTTTCTGAAAAAGCTCCACGCCTACGCGCAGCCGCGTCTGCGAGCTTGGGCTGCGGGGCAGGAGGGCAAGGGGGAGGGGGAGGGTGTGGGCCGGTTGCCCCGCATCGAGCTCGGCGACAAGCGCCGCCGGCGGCTGGTCAACTGGTGCGCCACGGCGCTTGAGAAGGTGACGGCCGACTTCGAAGGTCTGGAGATGCAGCGCGCCGCGCACAACGCGATGCTGCTGCTGACGCGCATCCAGGACTTCGAGGAGCGTGCCGGCGAGCGGCGTGAGGAGCTGCGCGAGCAGGACCGTGAGGCTGTCGCCGCGGCGCTCTTGCTGCTGCTGGCGATGCTCGCGCCGCTGACGCCGCATATCGCGGAGGAGCTGTGGGCGGCGGCCGGCAATCGCACGCTGCTCGTGCTCGCGCCGTGGCCCGAGGAGGTGGCTACCGAGGAGGCGCCGACGCAGGAGGCGGCGACCACGACCATGTAACAACCACGCAGCACCAGCAAGCCTTTCTCGCGCGTCCGTAGCTCAACCGGTTAACGGCGAAGTCAGTACGTGACGGGGAGGGGCACCATGGGAGTCAATCAACCGGAGACCATCCTCATGCGTCAGGCCGGCGACTCCTTGCCGTCTCACGGTCGTGGTGTCTCGAGCTGTCGCCGAATTCATGCGCCTAAGAGCATCGGCCTTTGGAGCCGCAGATACGGGTTCGATCCCCGTCGGACGCATTACAGACAGCGAATGGTCATTCATACAAACGTCCACGCCGCGTGCGGACGGGCGCGCAATGAACGTCCCAACAAATGAGATGATGCGCTGTGTATGGACAAACCATCCCCACTGCGACCGCAACTGCGCGGAGCGGGTGCCGGAGGGGGTCGTCGTCGCTGTATGGCAGCGCGAGCTGCAGGACAGGCGCGTGCCCGAGGGGTTCTTCCGCTTCCTCTGGAATGGCGGTGAGTGGCTGGGCTACGGTCTGCCCAACGGAGTCGTGCGGGGGGTGTACTGCCCGAGGCACTGCGCCGAGCGCGACCGGCGCACGCCGCGGGCGCAGCGGCGGGCCGAGGAATGCCAGCGCGAAGGCCGCTTGACGCTGGCGGGGAGTCGCTGAGAGCAGGGGTGCTGAAGGTTTGCTGCGCCTGCGCACGGCCGGTGCGTGCCTCCTGGCGGAAGGCGCTGAGGCATCTCAAGTAGTCTGCCCGCCGTGGCGCGTACGCTCATAGGCGAATTGGACTCGAAGGTCGGCGAGGTCGTGCAGGTGCGCGGCTGGGTGAACGCCGTGCGCGACCAGAAGCGGGTGCAGTTTGTGATCGTGCGCGACGCGACGGGCATGGCGCAGGCGGTGCTCGGCAAGGACGAGCCGCCGACGGAGCTGAACGAGCGGATCTCGGCGCTAACGCCGGAGAGCGCGGTAACGGTGACGGGCCTGGTGGTGGCGGATGAGCGCGTGAAGCTGGGCGGCTTGGAGTTGCAGATCGAGGATGTGGCGGTGGAGGCGCTGGCCGAGCCGGAGCTGCCGGTGACGAGCGAGTCGGCGCTCGATAAGCGCATCGACTGGCGCTATGTGGACCTGCGCCGCCCCGATCGCAGGCTGATCTTCGAGGTGCAGGGCACGGTGGAGCACGCAATGCGCGAGTTCTGGCGCACAGAGGGTTTCATGGAGATACACACGCCGAAGTTCATGGGCTCGGCGAGTGAGTCCGGCGCGGAGCTCTTCAAGGTGGAGTACTTCGAGCGCACGGCCTACCTGGCGCAGTCGCCGCAGTTCTACAAGCAGATGGCGATGGCGGGCGGCTTTGAAAAGGTGTTCGAGGTCGGCCCTGTGTTCCGCGCGAACCCCTCGTTTACCTCGCGCCACGACACGGAGTTCACGAGCGTGGATGTGGAGATCTCCTGGGTGGACTCGCATGAGGACGTGATGGCCTTCGAGGAGCGGTGGCTGGCGCATGTGTTTGGGGTCGTCAGGGATGTCCACGGGGAGGCGATCTCCGAGACGTTCGGCGTGGAGACGGTGGTGCCGGCGACGCCCTTCCCGCGGGTGGATCTGGAAGAGGCCAAGGAGCTGTTGCGGGCGAGCGGGCACGAGGGCGTGCCGGGGCCCGAGGACGACCTGGACCCCCCCAGCGAGCGGGCGCTCTCAGCCTTGATCGCGCGCGAGCACGGCCATGAGTTTGTGTTCGTGACCGACTACCCGACCTCGGTGCGGCCCTTCTATCACATGCGCCACGAGGATCAGCCGCAGCTGACCAAGAGCTTTGACCTGCTGTGGAAGGGCATCGAGATCACGACGGGCGCGCAGCGCGAGCACCGCTACGAGCAGCTGCTGGCGCAGGCGCGCGAGAAGGGTGTAGAGGTGGAGCCGATCCAGTACTACCTGGACTTCTTCCGCTACGGAGCTCCGCCGCACGGCGGCTTCGGCTTCGGTTTGACGCGTCTGCTGATGCAGATGACGGGGCAGGAGAACGTGCGCGAGGTGACGTTCCTGTATCGGGGTCCCAATCGGCTGGAGCCGTAGAGGACTCCGTCCGACCGAGAGCCCCCACCCTCGGTCGGACGGTGCTGTCCCTCCCCCGCGGCTAGTCCCCAGCGCCGGCCGCGGCGGTGGCGTCAAGGCAGTGGGCGCACTGCCCGACGTCGTCTAGCTCAATA
>DATBPO010000235.1:0-5288 GCA_036561265.1 Solirubrobacteraceae bacterium
TACCGGAGTCGTCGGCGATCACAACACTGCCGGTGGCAAGCGCGGCGGCGCGGGCCTTGCCGAGGGCGTTCTCGACGAAGGTCTCGCCATCCTCAGGGGGCAGTTGGACCTCCTCGGGCAGGACCTCCACCTCATGCCCCACGAGCAGGCGGGCGAACTCGCGGCGCTTGTGCTGGTTGTGGGTGGCGAGGAGAAGCTTCACGTGGCGATGGCGCGCTGCTGGAAGCAGCGCAACTCCTCGATCCCACTGGCGGCCAACGCGAGCAGCTCATCGAGGTGTGCGCGCGAGAGCGGGGTACGCTCGGCGGTGGCCTGCACCTCTACGAGCCCGCCGTCGCCGGTCATGACGACGTTGGCGTCGACCTCGGCGGTGGAGTCCTCGGAGTAGTCGAGGTCGAGCAGGGGGACGCCCGCGACGATGCCGCAGGAGACGGCTGCGACCGAGCCGGTGAGGGGGGAGCGCTCCAGGCGGCCCTTCTCCTGCAGGCGCCCACACGCCAGGGCCAGCGCCACGTAGGCCCCGGTGATGGACGCGCAGCGCGTTCCGCCATCGGCCTGCAGCACGTCGCAGTCGAGATAGATGGTGCGTTCGCCGAGCGCCGCGAAATCCACGACTCCCCGCAGGGAGCGCCCGATGAGGCGCTGGATCTCGACGGAGCGGCCGTCGAGGCGGCCCTTGGAGATGTCGCGCTGCTTGCGATCGCCGGTGGAGGCGGGGAGCATGCCGTACTCGGCGGTGACCCAGCCGCGGCCCTTGCCGGTCATCCAGCGGGGCACGGACTCCTGGGCGGATGCGGTGCAGATGACGCGGGTCTCCCCCACTGAGATCAGCGCGGAGCCGGTGGCGGGGCGCACGAAGCCGGGCTCGATGGTGGTGGGACGCAGGCCGTCGGGGGCCCGCCCATAGCTGCGCTGAGAGGATCTGCTGGGAGCGTCCATTGCAGGCCATCATCCCAGAGCGCTAGGTTGCGGGGGTGCTGCGCGCGCTGGTGGTGTCCAACATGCTGCCCGACGCCGAGCACCCCGAGCGGGGCCGCTTCGTGCGCGACCAGGTACGGGCGCTGCGCGCGCTGGGCGATCTGGAAGTGGACCTCTTTGAGTTCCCCCCGGGCCCGGGGGCGCTCGCCAAGGCCGCCCGCGACCTGCGCCGGCGCTACCGGAGCGAGCGCTTTGATGTGGTCCACGCGCACTTCGGACTCACCGCCTGGCCGGCGCTGGCCGTCACAGCACACACGCGCGCACTGACGGTGCACGGCACCGACGTAAACCACCCTCGCACCCGCCAGGCCACCCGGGCCGTGCTGCCGCTAATGGACCTCGTGGCTGCGGCCTCGGCTCCGCTGGCGAGCCAGATCCCCGGTGCGCGGGCGCGGCGGCGCGCGATGGTGCTGCCCTGCGGCGTCGACACCGAGCGCTTTCGCCCCCTACACCGCACTACTGCACGCGCCGAACTGGATCTCGACCCCGACACCCCGTATCTGCTCTTCGCAGCGGATCCCGCGCGCGCGGAGAAGCGCTTCGACCGCGCGCGTGCGCTTGCCGGCAGCACCCCACTGCTGACCCTCGGCGGCATCGACCCCGAGCGGGTGCCCCTATGGGTCAACGCCGCCAACGCCGTACTGGTCCCCAGCGAGCGCGAGGGCTTCGGGCTGGCCGTACTCGAGGCGCTCGCCTGCGATGTGCCGGTCCTGGCGACCCCCGTGGGGGTGCACGCAGAGGCGCTCACGGGTCTGGGAGGCACGCTGTGCGCCCCCTTCGACCTGGTCACCTGGCAGGCCGCGCTGGAGCCGCACCTACACGCATCAGACCCCCGTGTGGCGGGCCGCCCACGGGCAGAGCGCTTCTCCGCACAGCACATGGCGCAGCGCGTTGCAGCCGCATGGCGCGCGTTATCCTCCCCGAGAATGAAAAACGAGGGGCCCGGCTCGCCGGCCTCCAGCCGGCTGCGCCACCCTCGTAAGTGGGTAGCATGATTTGATGGTGGAAGAGAGAGAGCAGGCAACTGGCGTGTCTGGGTCGAGTCCGGCGGTAGCTCCAGCGCAGCCGGCAACGGCCGTACAAACACCCGTGGCCGCGAGCACACCCGGGGCAACCCCTACCCCAGCGCCCCCGCCGACCGAGAGCCAGCCGGCGGGCGTGGACGCGGCAACGATCCCGCAGGACCCCGGCTTCCTGGAGCGCGGCGGCCTGCGACGGCGCCTGCGCTTCCTGCGCAAGACCCGCGAGCTGGCCTACCGCGACCTCGGCGGCTTGGTGTTTGAGATGCACCGCCTCGGCCAGGAGCGCAAAGACCTGTTCGGCGGTAAGCTCGCCACACTCGGGCGCATCGATACGGAAGTACGGGGGATCGAAAATGCCTTGCAGACCAACCGCGGCGTGACGGTCCTGCGCGAGGCCGGCGTGACGGCGTGCCCGCGCTGCGCGGCGATCCACGGCAGCGAGGATCGTTTCTGCCCGGCCTGCGGGTTCTCGATGAGCCATGCCGAGCGGCCGATCGCGGCCAACCCCATCGCCGCGCCAGTCCCAGCGCCGGCGCAGACTGCGCCAACCACCGCCCCGCCCACCAGCACGCGGCCCAACCCCTCCCCCTCCCCTCCCCCTGTCACAACTCCGCCACCGGCCCCCGCAGCAACCCTACGCGCCACGCCACCTGCGGCAGCTCCTCAGACCGCTCCGGCCCCCGGCGCACCGCGGGCGCCCACGCCACCGCCCCCTGCTCCGGCAGCAGTGCCGCACCACAACGGCCCCCAGCAGGCGCCCACGGAGGTGGAGCAGCCGACGGAGATCATCGAGCCGCCCACGCGGATCGTGCGCCCGGGCGACCCACCCCAGGCAAGCCGGGCGTGAGCACGACCGTGGCCCCAGGGGGGCCTGCGCAGCAGGTTGAGACGCCGGTGCAGCCAGTCGAGGGGTGTCCGCTGTGCGGTTCGCCGCTGGGGAACGAGCAGGAGTGGTGCCTGCGCTGCGGCGCCGCGGCGCGCACACGCCTGGCATCCACGCCGAACTGGCGCGCGCCCCTGGTGGTGCTGGGACTGCTGATCGTGCTGGGGTTGGGCGTGCTGACGGCGGCGCTCGTGTCGCTGGCGGGCGGCTCGGGGAGCACACCAGCCACCACGATCACGCGCACCGTCACCACGCCGGTGGGCGCACAGACGACGCCCGGGGCCACGACACCGGGGGCCACTACTCCCGGGGCAACTACGCCTGGAGCCACGACACCCGGGGCGAGCACCCCGAGTGCAACGACGCCGGGAGCCAGCACGCTGGGCACGCCCGGAGCGAGCACGCCGGGCGCATCAACGCCGGGGGGCCTGACGGGCACCACGCCGGGCGCGACGAGCACTCCCGGAGCGCGCACGACGACCCCAGGAGCAACGACGACGCCAGGCGCGAGCACACCGCGCACGAGCACGCAGGGCGTGGGCAGCACAGTGACGCTGCCTTCGGGCCAGACCGTGACGGCGCCCCCGGGCAAGACGATCCCCTCGATCCTTCTGCCACAGCGCAAGAAGTGAGCACAACTGAGCGGGAGGTCGATGTGGCCGTCGTGGGCGCCGGCGCGGCGGGGCTGTATGCAGCACTGTGCGCGGCGCGCGAGGGGGCGCGGGTGGCGCTGATCAGCGCGGCGCCGCTGGCGCAGACGGCGAGCTACTGGGCGCAGGGCGGTCTGGCGGCGGCGCTCGCCGCGGATGACAGCACGGAGCTTCACTTACAGGACACCGAACGCGCCGGTCGCGGGGCGGTACGGCGCAGCGCCGCCGAGGTACTGGTGAGCGAGGCGCCGGAGTGCGTGCACGACCTGCAGGCCCTGGGCATGCGCTTCGATGCCGACCGCCAAGGCCGCCTGGCGCTGGGCTTGGAGGGCGGGCACTCCGTGCGCCGCGTCGTGCACGCCGGAGGCAGCGCCACGGGCAGGCGCCTGCTGCGGGCGCTCGCGGCACTGGTGGTGGCCGAGCCGCGCATCGCGGTGCTCGAGAACACGCGCGCGCGGGCGTTGTGGATGGAGGACGATGCCACCGCCCCCGCAAACCCAGCGGACAGCGACTCCATCGCCCCCTCGCAGCAGCCGGCGGACCGTGGCCGAGGCCCCCGCCCCTCCTCCGCCCGCTGCCGCGGCGTGGCCTGCGAGGACGGGCGAACCCTGAGCGCCCGCGGGGTGATCCTAAGCACGGGCGGGGCGGCGGCGATGTGGGCGCGCACGACCAACCCGCCGGGCTCGCAGGGCGTGGGGCTTCTGTTGGCGTATGGCGTAGGCGCGACGCTGGCGGACTTGGAGATGATGCAGTTCCATCCGACGGCCGTCATCGGCGTCAAGGGCCGGGAGGGCTTCCTCATAACCGAGGCCATCCGCGGCGAGGGCGCGACGCTGCACGACGCGAGCGGGGAACGCTTCGTGGACGAGCTGGCGCCGCGCGACGAGGTCTCGCGCGCGATCGCAGCACGCCTGGCGGCGGCGGGCGCAGAGTCGGTGGGCCTCGATATGCGCAGCATCGACCCGGCGCTGTTCCCGAATGTGGTTGGAGCGCTGCGCGAGGCGGGCCTCGATCCGGTGAAGCAGCTGGTGCCGGTGGCGCCGGCGGCGCACTACATGATGGGCGGAATAGTCAGCGATCTGCTTGGCCGCTCGACGGTTGCGGGGCTGTATGCAGTGGGCGAGGCCTCCTGCACGGGGCTGCACGGAGCAAATCGGCTGGCGAGCAACTCGCTGAGCGAGTGCTTCGTATGGGGGCGGCGGGCAGCGCGGGCGGCGCTGGATGAGCCGAGCCCGAAGAGAACGGCCCCACCGGAGCCCCCCGCAGCCGACGCCCGGGACGCTCCTGTGGCCCGTAACGCCCCTGCAACCCTGAGCGTCCCCGCGACCCTGAGCGACCCTGACACCCGACATACCCTGGAGGCTCTACGCACCCGGCCGGCGCCCCCCGTGGCGAGCGAGGCAACCCGCGAGGCCCTGTGGCGCGATGCGGGCATCGAGCGCTCGCGCGCGGGCCTGGAGAGGTTGCGCAGCGACGCGCACCCGCTGGCGCGGATGATCGCGGCGTGCGCGCTAGAGCGCAGCGAGAGCCGTGGCGCGCACCACCGCAGCGACTGCCCCGAGCGCGACCCCGCACTCGATCGCCACCACGTAATCGTCGAAGGAGACGAACATGTGGCGTGGCAGACGTGGGTATGAAGCCCGCCGGGCGTGGGTGTGAATTAACCAACCCTTAAAGAGGCCCTTAGAAACACGAGGATGCTGTGCGTGGGGAGGACGCGAGGTGCGCGGGACTGCGGTCCTTTTGCACAAACGG
>DATBPO010000236.1:0-4017 GCA_036561265.1 Solirubrobacteraceae bacterium
GCGTCAACGGCGCGCGCCGGTGGATCGGCCCGGGATCGCTGCAGTTCCAGCCCTCGGAGCTCCTGAAGCTCGCGCTCGTGCTGTATTCCGCAACGCTCCTGGCCAGACGCCCCCGGCGGGTGCACGATCTGCGCGAGCTGACCAATCCACTGCTGGTCGTGGTGGGGGCGGCCTGCCTGCTCGTCGGCACGCAGCCGGATCTCGGCAGCGCGATGGTGATCGCCTTCACGACGGCGGCGCTGCTGGTAGCGGCCGGTATCCCGCCGCGCAAGCTGGCGCTCCTGACCGGCTGCCTGCTCGGCGTGGTGTTCCTCTACGCGCTGGCCCGGCCGTATGCGCGAGCGCGCCTGACCTCCTTCATGGATCCGTGGGCGCACGCGGCGGGCAGCGGCTTTCAGGCGGTGCAGGGTCAGATCGCGATCGGCTCGGGAGGTCTGTTCGGCGTGGGCCCCGGGCAGTCGGTGCAGAAGATCTTCTATCTGCCCGAGGCGCAGACGGACTTCATCCTGGCCGTCATCGGTGAGGAGCTAGGCGTGGTGGGGGTGTGCGCGCTGCTTTCGCTCTATGGCCTCATCGGCTATGCGGGTCTGCGCGCGGCGAAGAAGGCCCGCAGCCTCTATAGCGCACTGATCGCGACGGGTATGACGGCGCTGATCCTCTCGCAGGCGCTGCTAAACGTCTTCGCGGTGCTCGGTCTGGCGCCGCTCACGGGGGTGCCGCTGCCGCTCGTCTCCTACGGCTCGAGCAGCCTGATTGTGATGCTGTGCGCGATGGGTCTGCTGCTCAATGTGGCCAGCGGCGGTAGCGCGCATGTGCGCGCGGTGGGCGGCGGGCGCGCTCGGGGTGCGGGTGTGGGCGTGGGTCGGGATGCGGGCGCGAGTCGGAGCGCACGGGAAGGCCGCGCGGGCGACACGCCCAGGCGCGAATCGGCAGGATGGGCGCGTGAGCAAGGAGCAGAGGAAGATCGTGATCGCCGCCGGGGGAACGGCGGGGCACGTGGTGCCGGCACTCGCGGTGGCCGCCGCGCTGCGGGCTGAGGGAGCGGAGGTCGCCTTCATCGGCGGCGAGCGCGCGGAGGCCGAGCTGGTGCCGGCCACGGGCTACCCCCTGCACACAATCGGGGTCGAGGGACTGAGCCGCACCAACCCGTTGAAGGCGCTGCGCTCCCTGCTGCGCGCGGTTGTTGCGGTGGTGCACGCGCGAGCGCTGCTGGGGGAGTTGCGCCCCGATGCAGTGCTCGGCGCCGGCGGCTACGTGGCCGGGCCTGTGGGCGTGGCGGCGCTCACACGACGCATCCCGCTGGTGCTGAGCGAGGCCGACAGCCACCTGGGATTGACAAATCGACTGCTGGCGCCGTGGGCGCGCAGGGTGTGTCTGGCATTTGCGCGCCCCGAGGTGCGCAGGCGAGGAGTGTCACAGTGGGTGGGAAAATGGCGCGGGGGCGGTGGTGCAGAGAATGGGGCAGGTGGCGGCGCAGGCAATCGCTACCTGGTGACGGGCCGGCCGATCCCCGCCTTTGCGCACGACCGCCAGGGCGCGCGAGCCCGCCTGGGAATCGACCCGCAGGAGACCTGCGTGCTGATCTTCGGCGGCTCGCTGGGAGCGCGGTCGATCAATCTGGCCGCCATTGACGCCTTTGCAGGCGCAGCCTTGCATGTGCTGCATATCTGCGGTCGCCGCGATTATCCGGAGCTGGCCCACAGACAGCTGCCCGCGGGATATGACCTGCGCGAGTACATGAACCTGGAGGAGTTCTCCGAGGCGCTCAGCGCCGCCGATCTGGTGGTGGCCCGCGCGGGCGGTTCGGTATTCGAGATCGCCGCTCACGGGCTGCCGGCGATCCTCGTGCCCTATCCGCACGCTGCCGCTGACCATCAGAGCGCCAATGCACGCTGGATGGCGCAGGGCGGCGCGGCGGTGGTCCTCGCCGATTCGCAGCTGAACTCGGTGCGGCTCGCGCACGAGGTGGCAAGGCTGCTGTCCGATCCCACCCGTCTGGCGAGCATGGGCTCGGCGGCACGTCGGTTGGCACGCCCCGATGCCGCGGCGGACGTGGCGCGCGAGCTGCTGCAGGCGGCAGGCCGATGAGCGCGGGGGCTGCGGCGAGAGGCCCTGCTGCTGGGAGCGTCACACGGGCTCCCCAAGCGCGGCCCTGGAACGGACGGCGCATCCACTTCGTCGGCGTGGGCGGCGCGGGGATGAGCGGCTATGCCCGTGCCGCGCATGCCCTGGGGGCGCAGGTGAGTGGCTCTGATTGCGCCGACTCCATCTACCTACAGCGCCTGCGTGCCGATGGGGTGCTCGCCGCGAGTCTCGGTCACGCCGCCACGAACGTTCCGGCCGGTGAGGGCGTTGAGGTTGTGTATTCAAGCGCCGTCTCAGCCGCGAACCCCGAGCGCGAGGCAGCGCGCGAGCGGAGCCTGCCCGAGCGCCCCCGCGCGGCGTTGCTGGCCGAGCTGACGGCGCAGCGGCGCACGATCGCGGTGGCGGGCACGCACGGCAAGACCACCACCTCGTCCATGCTCGTGCACGCACTGCGCGGCGCAGGCCTGCACCCCGGGTGGCTCATCGGCGGCGAGGCGGGCGGCGGCCTGCCCAATGCACAGTGGAGCGAGGGCGAGTGGCTGGTGGTGGAGGCTGATGAGTCAGACCGCAGCTTGCTGAGCCTCGTCGTGGAGATCGCGGTGGTGACGAATGTGGAGCTCGACCACCATGCCACCTACGGCTCGCTGGCAGAGCTGCGTGAGGTCTTCCGCGCGTTCCTGGCAGCGGCGCCAAAGGCGGTCGTGTGGGACCGTCCGGAGCTGCTGGCGCTGTGTCCAGGCTCTGAGGCGGTTCGCTACGACGTCCCCGCCACGCACCTGATCGCGGGCGGCTCGCGCTTTGACTGGCGTGGACATGAGGTCGCCCTGGCGGTGCCCGGCGCGCACAATGCGCTCAACGCATGCGGCGCACTGGAGACGGCCCGTCTGGTGGGCGCGGAGGTCAGCGGGGCGATTGCCGGCCTGGCTTCATTTCACGGCGCTGAGCGGCGCTTTCAGCTGCTGGGCGAAGGGCCGGCGGGGGCGGTGATGTATGAGGACTACGCTCATCACCCCACCGAGATCGAGGCCACGCTGAAGGCCGCCCGCAGCTTTACCCATCAGCGCCTGGTGGCGGTCTTCCAGCCGCATCTGTACTCGCGCACCGAGCAGCTCGCACGTGAGCTCGGAGAGGCGCTGGCCCTGGCGGACGTGGTGGCGGTGACCGACATCTACCCAGCACGCGAGCGCGCCGAGGATCACCCTGGTGTCAGCGGCCTGACGGTCGCTGAGGCGGCCGCCGACGCTGCCGACGGCAGGCCGGTGTACTGGCTCACAACCCTCGCCCACGCCGAGCGCGTCCTGCGCACGCTGCTGCGCGCTGGGGATCTGTGCCTGTTGCTGGGCGCCGGTGACATCAATACGTTGGGTCCTCGTCTGGTGAGCGCGTGAACGATTCCGGGGCGAGCGTGCACCACGATTACCCCCTGGCACGCCTGGCGACGGTGCGCACGGGCGGCGCGGCAGAGCACTTCGCGCGCGCCGGCAGCGAGGGGGAGTTGCGCGAGCTGCTGGCGTGGGCGCATAGTGGCGAGATCCCCGTGTCGGTGGTCGGCTCCGGCTCGAATCTGCTGATAGCCGACGCGGGCGTGCGGGGGCTGGTGGTGAAGCTGGACCGAGAGCTGGCAAGGATTGAGTTGGATGGGCCGCGCATGGTGTGCGGGGGCGGAGCTCGCCTGCCGGCGGTGGCGGCGAGTGCAGCGCGGGCCGGTTTGTCGGGGATCGAGTTCGGTGTGAATATCCCCGGCACGGTGGGGGGAGCGGTGCGCATGAACGCCAACGCCTATGGCGGCGAGCTGGCGCGGGTGCTGGAGTGGGCGCAGATCGTCACGGCCGACATCTCAGAGCGCCGTGCGCCGGAGCAGCTGGAGTTCGCCTATCGCGACTCCAATCTGGCGCCCGGGGAGATCGTGGCGCGGGCATCCTTCAGGCTGAA
>DATBPO010000237.1:0-2300 GCA_036561265.1 Solirubrobacteraceae bacterium
GCGCCAGGCGCACTGCCTCCTTGGTCAACCACATCGCTACCGTGCGCCCCCGCTGCAGCGCGGCGCCGCCAACCAGGAACGCGACGGTCACCCGTTCGGAATCCTCCAAGCCGGTGGCCAGATTGATCAGCACCTTGTCCGCCATTGCCCTCCGATCGCGTTCGCTCTCGCTGCGCCACGATCATCTCCGATCCTCGCCTGCCATGGGGCAGTCAAGCGTGAGGCGCTCGCCGTGGGAGGTCGGGGGCATGACGAGGCAGCGTCTGTAACGCCTGCCGGCGTGACGGGACAGAACGGTCATCAATGGCTGCCACGGCTCTGCTCCCCCGCGATGCATTGACAGCGAGCGGCGACGCCCCGGGACTGGCATGCGTCGCCTGCCGCGATTACACTCGCGCCGTGGGCACCGTGGGTGGGAGCGAGACTGAGTTGCTCGCTCGCCTGCGCGCCGGGGACGAGGCGGCGTTTCGCGCCTTGGTCACGCGCCACAACGGCGCGATGCGCAGGCTTGCGCTGACCTTCGTGCCGACCAGCTCGGTGGCCGACGAGGTCGTCCAGGAGACCTGGCTGGCGGTCATCCGCGGGCTCAAGGCCTTCGAGCAGCGCTCTTCGCTGAAGACCTGGATCTTCCGCATCCTGGTCAACCGCGCGCAGTCGCGCGGTGTGCGCGAGCGGCGCACGACTCCGTTCTCGTCGCTTGGCGACGCCGAGAGCGGGGGCGGCCCGACCGTGGATCCCGACCGCTTCCTGCCCCGGGGCACGACCTTCGACGGCTATTGGAGTGTGAGCCCGAGCCGCTTCTTCGAGTTGCCCGAAGACCAGCTGCTGGCGCGCGAGACGGCCGAGCTCGTCGCGGCCGCGATCAACGCCTTGCCGGCTCGCCAAGAGCAGGTCATCCGGCTGCGAGACATCGAGGGCTGGCACGCCGAGGAGGTATGCGAGAGCCTCGGCATCTCGTCCGCCAATCAACGGGTCCTGCTGCACCGTGCGCGCGCAAGCGTGCGTGTCGTGCTCGAGGGACACTTCGCGGAGGTCACCGTATGAGCTATGAGGATCTCCCCTGCCGCGACTTCGTCGAGCTGGCGACCGAGTACCTCGAAGGCGCGCTCACACCGGCACAACGTCTGGTCGTCGAGCGCCACCTCGCCTTCTGCCATCCGTGCGTGGACTATCTCGAGCAGATGCGGGCCGTGATCCGCGCCACCGGCACACTGCGCGAGCAGGACGTGCCTGAGCCGGTGATGGAATCGCTGCTCGCCGCCTTCAAGACGCTCAGCAGCGAGCCCGACTGAGCCGGCGCGCTCAGCTCGCCAGCGCCAACTCGCGCTTGAGCCACTCGGCCTGGAGCGCGCGCTCGCGCGCGAACGCCGCGTCGTAGTCCGGCCCGGACCGCCGCCCGGTCGCGCACTCGCCCGCCAGCAACGCGGTCCAGTAGCCGACCGCCGCCGCCATCCCAAGCTTGGAGAACGGCTCGATCTTGATCGTGAACAGCTCTTCGCCGTCGGGATAGCGGGCGATCGTGGCGTGCGCGCGCTCGGCGCAGTGCAGCGCAAAGCGCACGTGCGCGTCCGGGTCCCAGGCCTCGAGCCGGCGCACCAGACGTGCCTGCATCGACAGCACGGCCGGCTCGCTGGGCATGATCTCGCCGCCCAGCTCGACCTCCCAGATCTCACTGCCCAGCCACTGCGGCAACTGGTCGGCCGTACACGAGTGGATCCCCCGCACGCACAGCTCCAGCGGCCCGTCGGCGTGCACCCACGCGCCCGGCCGCTCGCCGACCGGCAGTGGCCAGCACAAGCCGGTGAACTCCGATCGACCGTCGCGCAGCACTTTGTATGCACGCAATCCGTAACCCCCTATGACCGCATCAGCCGCCCGCACTTTACCGAGCTCCAGAAGGCAACTTCGTGTAACGCCCGGAGGCGTTGCCGGACTAACCACCATGAGCTCCACGCTCCTTCCCCGCACCCGCCGCGCGGCTCTCATCTCGCTCCTGATCAACCTCACTGGCGCCGCCTCCGCACTCGCGGCGACGCCGTCGCTGACGATCCACCGCGAGCCGGTGGTTCACCGGCGCAACCACCACCGCCTCAGCCTGCCCCGCCACCGGCGCGGCGTCTGAGCCACATCCCACCCCAACCGGAGCATTCGCGATGACAACTCTCACTTCAAGCTATGCGCTCGACACCGGCTGGCACGCCGAGCGTGAGCGCCTCGACAGCCTCACCCGCCTGTACGACCCTCGGACCCTGGAGATCTGTCAGCGGCTCGGGCTGGGCCCGGGGATGCGCTGCCTGGAC
>DATBPO010000238.1:0-1854 GCA_036561265.1 Solirubrobacteraceae bacterium
ATCTGGCACAACTTCATGCTCTCCGCCGTGCATGTAGAAAAGGAACGAGCCGAACAGGCAGCCGCCAAGGGCAGTGCCACGAAGGGCAGCGGCACGAGCACCGGTCCCGGCTCCGGGACAGGGAACGCGGCCGGCCCCGCAGAACCTGGTGCAGGCGCGGGCGGTGCCAACAGCCCCACCTCCCACTCGGAAGCCTCCTCTCCTTCGCATGCCCCAAGTCCCGCCCCCACGGGGCCAGCCCCCAGACCCACGCCCGCACAGCCGGCAGAACCGGCCACCCCCGCGCCCAGCCCGACACCCTCACCGTCGGCTCCGAACCCTTCCTCACCGCCATCCGGTGGCGGCGCAGCCGGCGGTACCGCAGCGCCGGGCGGTTGATCCGCGGCCCTATCTCAGCCCAGGCGAGGCCGCGACACGTTGCGGTTGCCGGCGGCACAGAAGCGCCAGGGCAGCTCGACCGCTCGGGTAATCCCGATGCGCTTACCGACTGCCAGCGGGTGATCGCGCCAGGCGCCGGCGGGCGGGCGTATGAGGACTGGCCCAGCGCCGAGATCGGTGTCGTTCTCGCTGAGCTCGATGCCGAGCGCCTGGGTTAGCTTGCCGGGTCCCGAACAGAGATCGTGTTCGCGCTCCATGCCACGCCGCTGGCGCATCCGCTCGATCCCACACGTCGGCTGAAGCGCGCGGATGAGTACGGCCGCACCAACACCCTCGGCCTCACAAACAGCGTTGAGCAGAGCATGAATGCCATAGGAGCGATAGACGTAGGCTTGGCCCGCAGGACCGAACAGCGTGCGCGTGCGAGGTGTGAGTCCCACATAGGCGTGGCAGGCGGGCTCGGACTCGTGGTAGGCCTCGGTCTCCACGATGACGCCCGCGCCGTCGCCGAACTCGACGGTGCAGCCGATGAGATCGCGCGCGACCTCAAGCACGGGACGGTCGTAGAAACTAGAGCGGAGTGCTCTCATCGAGGATCCGGCGTGCAGCCTCGATCTGCTCGCGCAGGCGCGCCGTGGAGGTCCCTCCAGCCGACACTTTGGACTCAAGCCAAGATTCTTGCTGCAGGGCGCCGTAATACTCCTCGCTGCAATCGGCAAGCGCCGGACTGTGCGACCCGAGCTCCTCGGTGGTGAGCTCTGAGAGGGTGCGCCCGCTGTCCAGCGCCGTGCGCACGAGCCCCGCCACCACCCCGTGGGCTTCGCGGAATGGCAGACCACAGCGCGCCACCAGCAGATCGGCGATGTCGGTGGCACCCAGCATCTCATCGGCTGCGGCCTCGGCCATGCGCTCGCGGTTGAAGCTGGCCCCCGCGATCATGCCCTGTGCGGCGCTCAGCGTCAGCTCGATGGTGTCGACGGCATCGAACAGATGCTCCTTATCCTCCTGCATGTCCTTGTTGTAGGTGAGCGGCAGCGCGTGCAGAACGCCATGGAAGGCTGCGAGGTGACCAACGACGCGGGGGGCCTTGGCGCGCAGCAGCTCAGCTGCGTCGGGGTTCTTCTTCTGGGGCATAATCGAGGATCCGGCGCTCCAGGCGTCGGGCAGCTCGCAGAAGCCGAACTCGGCGCTGGACCAGAGCACGAGCTCTGCGCCCAGCCGCGAAAGGTGGGTCGCGCAGGTCGCGGCAGCACCCAGGTAGTCCAATACGAAGTCGCGACCGGAGACGGCGTCGATCGAGTTGGGGACCACGCTGGAGAAGCCCAGCTCGCGCGCGAGCATGTCACGGTCGGTATCGAAGCTGACGCCAGCCAGCGCGCCTGCACCGAGCGGTAGGCGTCCCGCCTGGCCCGCGGCAAACGCAAACCGCTCGCGGTCGCGCGAGAGCATCCAGAAGTAGGCGAGCAGGTGATGGCT
>DATBPO010000239.1:0-7927 GCA_036561265.1 Solirubrobacteraceae bacterium
CCCCGATCCCGTCGTCTTGCGGTCCTGGCCGTTCTCAGCGCCTTCACCCTGGCGCCCGTCTGCGCTGCATACGCCCAAGGGAGCGGCCAACTGGCTCAGGCAACTGAGAGCGGCAACCCAATCGACGATCAGGGCAGCAGCTACAACTACCGCTCTTACATAACGGGCATCGCCCCGAGCGCACCCGGTCTGAGCGTGCAGGTGCTCGAGTTCGCCGATCGCCTGCAGCTGACGAATCACACCGGCAAGACGGTGACGGTATACGGCTATGAAGGCGAACCCTATGCGCGTGTGCTGGCAGATGGCACGGTTGAAGTGAACACCCGCGCGCCCGCCTACTACCTGAATCAGAACTTCTACGCACAGGTGAGCGTTCCCGCCGCTGCCTCCGCGCACGCGCTGGCGCGCTGGAGCGTGCTCGACCGCACCGGCCGGTTTGAATGGCACGATCACCGCATCCACTGGATGTCACCGGTGCCGCCGGCAACGGTCAAGGACAAGAGCAAGCGCACGAAGATCTTCAACTGGCAGGTACCGCTACGGGTGGGCAGCCAGCCCGCAGCGCTCGACGGTCAGCTCTTCTGGGTGCCCGAGGAAGGCACCAAAACGCCTATTGGAGCGATCGTGGCGATGGCTTTGATCGTGCTGCTCGGCGTGGCTTTGGTCCTTGTCGTTCGCAGACGACGTCGAGCGGAGGCCCCGGAAGGTCCCGGCAAGGAAGCCTGGTAGGCACCGTGCGAAGCCCTCGCTTCGTGGCGACGTCGGCGCTCGTGGTCGCGGTGATGTTGGTCTACGCCTCTACGGCGTTCGCCCACGCCCAGTTGCTTGACACCTCGCCGCAGAGCGGTGCAACGGTTGCGAGCCAGCCGGCTGAGGTGATCTTCAAGTTCAACCAGGCCGTCGGCGGAACCTTGGGCGCAGTGCGCGTGTATGACGCACGGGGTAATGAGGTGGACGACCTCGCTGTTGCGCACCCTGATGGTCAGGAGCGTTGGATGGGCGTCGGCCTGGAGGCGCACCTACCCGACGGCACCTATACCGCGACCTACCGGGTGATCTCCGCGGACACGCACATCGTCTACGGAGGGCTTGTGTTCAACATCGGCCACGCTGGCACGCCGCCGAAGTTCACCGTCGCAGGGCTGCTCTCTCGCAACGAGAGCGGGAGAGCGACGAAGATCGCGTTTGGTGTGGTGCGCAGCCTCGACTACCTGTCGATCGCATTGCTGGTGGGTGGCCTTGGCTTTCTGCTCGTGGCGTGGCAGCCCGGTCTGTCGACAGCGGAGCTTGACCTACAGGCGCAGACCCGCTGGCTCGCTGCCTCGCAAGCATTTGCGCAACGCCTGCGGCTCATATTGGCGCTCGCCGTCGTGCTCGGCGTGGTGGCAAGTGCACTCGGGGTGCTCCTGCAGGGTGCGAGCGCGGCCGGCGTGTCGCTGTGGTCTTCGCTGCAAGGCCCAATTCTCGAAAACACTCTGGGAAGCCGCTTCGGTCAGGTCTGGGGTCTGCGAGCAGCTGTTTGGTTGGTGTTGGGAGTCCTGCTGTTGCTGACGCCTAGCGCATTCTGGCCGCGCCCACGGCGCTGGATGATCATCGCCATGGGTGTGGGTGCGGCCTACCTAGTGTGCACGCCGGCACTCGCCGGGCACGCGAGCACGCAGAGCCCGATCACGATCTTCCTACCGGCCGATATCGTGCACGTGTTGGCTGCGAGCGTGTGGGTTGGAGGGATCGCCTGCCTACTGTTCGCGCTGCCCGCCGCCACGCGGTGCTTGGAGCCAGCAGAGCGAAGCGGGCTGCTGGTGGGCGTGCTCTTGCGTTTCTCGCCGCTGGCGCTCGGCGCGGTGGTGGCAATCGCGCTCACCGGGGTCGTGCAGGCATACATCGACGTGCGCACCATTCATGGGCTGCTGCACACGACCTACGGCGGACTGGTGCTTGCCAAGACAGCGCTGCTGCTGTGCCTCATCGCCCTCGGCTGGATTAATCGCGAGCGTCTGATTCCCGCGCTGGGTCGTCTGGTGGATAATGAACGCGCGCCTGGTGCAGTGGGGATGCTGATACGTCGCTCGCTGCGCTGGGAGCTCGCGCTGATGCTGTGCGTGCTGGGGGTGACGGCGGCGCTCGTCAGCTACGCCCCACCGATCGATGCAGCTGGCGGACCCTTCTCGATCAACACCACCCTCGGTCGCGCTGAGCTTGAGATGACCGTCGCCCCGGCGCGGGTGGGATCGAACACGATTCACCTTTATTTGATTGACGCCAAGAGCGGTGTTCAGTTTACGGCCACCAAGGAATTGACGGTCACGGCCACGTTGCCAGCGAAGGGTATTGGCCCGCTGGCGCTTAAGCCTAATCTGGCTGGACCTGGCCACTACACACTGAACTCGGTGGCGCTCAGTCCCGGTGGCGCATGGGTGATCCAGCTCACCGACCGGGTCTCGGAATTCGAAGAGTACAGCCGCGCCGTGAAGGTCCCGATCGAATGACACTTACAACAAGAGGAAGACCGATGAGAGCCAAGACAGTCATTATCTGTGCGACCTGCTGCGCGCTGCTCGCACCGGCAGTGGGGCAGGCACATATCAGCCTGCACCCCAACACCATCCCGGCGGGGGCGTTTGTGACGCTCAACGTGCGCGTGCCGGGCGAGCAGGCCGGCGCGTACGCATACAAGATCGACATGCTGATCCCGCCAGGGTTCACCGAAATCGGTATCCAGAACGTCCCCGGGTGGAGCGTCAAGGAGACCATGAGCAAGCTCGCAACCCCGATCCAGACAGATGACGGCTCGGTCAGCGAAGAGGTCTCGCAGATCATCTGGACCGGTGATCGCAGCCGGCTCGGGCGCCTGGAAAACGGTCGGTTCATCCAGTTCCCGCTATCGATTGCGATGCCGAGCAACGTGGCGGGACAGTCGCTTGCATTCAAGACGCTGCAGTACTACAGCAATGGCAAGGTGGTCCGCTGGATCGGGCCGCCGAGCGCCGAATACCCCGCGCCCACGATCAACGCCACCGCCAAGGGCGGCGTGATTGAGGATGTCGCGGGCGGCGAGGCGGGCCCGGCTCCAGGCCAGGCGCTTAATGGGCAGGGCGCTGCTGCCTCCATGACGGGATCCGCAAGCGGTGCGGGAGCAAGTGGCGGTGCCAGTAAGGGCCTTGCGATCTCGGCGTTGATCCTTGGAGCGCTGGGGCTCATGGCTGGCGTTGCCGGACTACTCGCCGCGCGCAGGAGTCGGACTGCGGCGTGAGTGGGTGGGCGTGGTAGCTTGTGCGACCAATGCTCGCCTGCCTCACGCACTGGTACACCTCGCTGCTCTACGTCGTGCCGGTGCTGGCCGTCGGCGGCTGGGGTTGGTGGAGCGCGCGGCGCGTCAATCGCCGTCAGTCGCCGCCTCCCGCGGCAAGCCGCCAGGCATAGAGCAGCGCCGACACCGAGGTGGCCAGATTGAGGCTCGATACGCCGTCGCGCATCGGCAGGCTTACGCGCATCTGGGCGCGCGCTAGGAGCTCTTGCGAAAGGCCGTGACGCTCAGTACCGAAAGCCAGGATTGCGCGTGCCGGAAGCTCCTCAGGGCGCACTGTTTCACCGCTGGTGTCCACTGCTACCAGCGGTCTGTCGCCGGCTAGGCTGCGCTCGCTATCAGCGATCCGGGCTACGGGCAGCGCGAACTGCAACCCCACGCCGATGCGCACGGCGGTGGGACACCAGGGATCGTGGATACCTGTGGTCAGCAGACCGGCAACGTCGGCCGCGGCGGCGGTACGCACGCACCAGCCGATGTTGCCAAGGCCGCGCGGGCGCTCCAGCAGCACGATCGGCGCCGGGCGCGGGTCCGCCAGGGCGGCGGCGAGATCCACCTGAGGGCGGCGGGCGAGGCCGAGCACACCCGTGATGGGGGCCTTCAATCCGGCGGCCTGAAGTCGCTCGGGCGAGATCAGGAGGGTGTCGGCCGGTAGGCGCTCGGGAATGTCTGGCGCTAGCGCCGCAGCCAGCGTCTGCACCTCCTCAGAGTCGGTGATCGCCGCGTGAAGGATCTCCGCGCCAAAGCGCAGCGCGTGCTTGAGCGCATGAAACCCTTCGATCAGAACCAGATCGGGATCGCGTCGTGCCTGTCGCAGCGCGGCGAGCGGATCGCTGGGAACGGTCATTGCGCGGCAATCCTCTCAAGCGCAAGCCGTATAGGTGCTGTCGATCGGCGGCGGCTGGGCGAGTGCTGGACGGATGGCGCCGGCGGACTGATCGCGCGAGTGGGATTGACGAGGCTTGGTAGACTAAGTCTATGACTAAGTCGGTAGGCGTCCACGAGGCGAAGACACACCTGTCGAGGTTGCTGGAGGACGTGGCAGCGGGTGAGGAGGTGGTGATCACCCGGCGCGGCGAGGCGGTTGCCAATCTCGTGCCGCCGCGCAATCCATCCGTTCGTCGCATGGGTGTCGACCGCGGGCGCTTCGTGGTGCCGGAGGACTTCGACGCCCCACTGCCCGATGATGTGCTGGGCACTTTTGAGCGGTGAGAATTCTCCTCGACACGCACGTATTCCTGTGGCTGCAAACCGAACCTGAGCGTTTGCAAGAGCATCTGTCGCTCGTGGAGGATCGGCGCAACGAGTTGCTGCTCTCGGCCGCCAGCTCGTGGGAGATGGCGATCAAGTACGCGCTGGGCCGGCTGCCGCTGCCCGAATCGCCCCAGCGCTACATACCGGCACGCATGCGCGCCGTGGGGGCGAAGGCTCTGGCAATCACCCACACCCACGCACTTGCCGTCGCCGAACTGGAGCAGTTGCACCGCGATCCGTTTGACCGCCTGCTCGTGAGTCAGGCCAGAGCGCTTGACGTTCCACTCCTTACCGCCGACCCGGCGATAGTGCAGTATCCGGTCCGAACACTGTCAGTTGGCTAAGGAAGCGCGTCCGCAGAGACGCTATCCAAACTCCCGCCAGCCGAGTTTGACCCTTCGACTAAAGCACGCGCCCGGCAAGATTCGAACTTGCGACCTCTCGCTCCGGAGGCGAGCGCTCTATCCACTGAGCTACGGGCGCGGGGGGCACCGGTCTCCCGGTGCGTCGCTATGGCAGCTTAGCTACCGTTGGCGGCGTGGACCTATCGGTGTTCTTCGCTGGGACGGGCGGCTCGGTGCCGGGGCCGCGGCGTGGGCTGCCGGCGATCCTTGTGCGCCGCGGGGCCGATCGGCTGCTGTTTGACTGTGGGGAGGGGACGCAGCGCCAGCTGGTGCGCTCGGTGGGGCTGGCTGATCTCGACAGCGTGTTCATCACGCACTTTCACGCGGACCACTGGCTGGGGCTGCCGGGGATGCTGAAGTCCTTTGGTTTGCGCGAGCGCGAGCAGCCGCTGACGGTGTACGGGCCGCCGGGGCTGCACGAGCTGATGGCGCAGGCGCGCTTCATCTACGGCCGCCTGCCGTATGAGCTCGGCATTGTGGAGCTCCAGCCGGGGGAGGCCGTGGAGCGTGCCGGCTACCGCGTGGCGGCGGTACCGGTGCAGCATCACCGCCGGCGGGCCTTCGGCTATGTGCTGGTGGAGGACTCGCGGCCGGGGCATCTGGACCCCGAGCTGGCCGAGCGCCTGGGGGTCACGCCGGGGCCGGACTTCGGGCGCCTGCAGCGCGGGGAGACCGTCAATGGAGTGGCACCCGAGCAGGTCATGGGGGAGACACGTGAGGGGCGCAAGATTGTCTACTCCGGAGACACCGCGCCCTGTGACGCGCTACGGATCGCCGCACACGAAGCCGACGTGCTCGTGCACGAGGCCACCTTCACCGACATCGACATCGAGCGCGCCAAGGAGACGGGGCACAGCACCGCGCACCAGGCCGCCGAACTGGCGCGCGAAGCGCAGGTGCGCACGCTTGCGCTCGTCCACCTTTCCACGCGCCACTCAGCCGCCGACTGCAAGGCGCAGGCCCGCGCCGTATTCCCTGGCGCGCAGGTGCCGCGCGACTTCGACACGATCGAGGTGCCCTTCCCCGAGCGCGGCGCGGCGCGACTTGTGCGCTGGTCCGAGCGAGTGCGAGTGGGCGAGCCAGGCCCTATAGCGGAGAGTGGAGCGCCCGACGCCGGCTCCAAGGCGAAGGAGGCGCAGGTTGAGGCAGACTTCACGACGACCCCTAGCGTGGAGAGCGTCGCGCCGCGCTGATACATTGCACCCAGGTGCTCCTTTAACCCGGTCCAGCGAGGCCAGGAAGGAAATGAGACGGTGGACAGAGAGAAAGTCGTCCTCACCGAGGACGATGTGCGGCGGGCGCTCGTGCGCATCGCCCATGAGATAGCCGAGCGTAATCCGCGCGAGCCGCAGGCGCAGACGCTGGCGATCATCGGCATCCACCGCCGGGGAGCCTTTCTCGCCCGGCGCCTGCAGGCACAGTTGAGCGAGCTGCTGGGCTTCGATGTCCCACTGGGCGATCTCGATATCGGCTTCTACCGCGACGACGTGGGGCGCCGGCCGCAGGCTCCCATCGTGCACGCCTCACACATCGACTTCGACGTCAACGGGCGCACCGTGGTGATCGTCGACGACGTCCTCTACACCGGGCGCACGGTGCGCGCGGCGATCGAGGCGCTGTTCGACTACGGCCGTCCCGAGCGCGTGCAGCTGGCGGTACTCGCCGATCGCGGTCACCGTGAGCTGCCCATCCGCCCCGACTACGTCGGCAAGAACCTGCCCACCTCACGCGAGGAGCACGTCTACGTGCGCGTGCGCGAGCTCGATGACAGCGATGAGGTGGCGATCGCCGCCGCCGCACCGGTAGCCAGTCCCGGCGAGCGAGAGGCAGGCGCATGAGGGGGCGCGTGGCATGAACCACCTGCTCTCAATCGAGGAACTGGATCGCGCCGCGATCGAGCGCATCGTGGACCAGGCCGAGCGTTTCGCCGAGGTCTCTGATCGTGAGATCAAGAAGGTCCCTGCGCTGCGTGGTCGCATGGTGCTGAACCTCTTCTACGAGGCATCCACGCGCACACGCTCTTCATTTGAGCTTGCCGCCAAGCGCCTCTCCGCGGACGTCGTCAACTTCGCCGCCAGCGGATCGAGCGTGGAGAAGGGGGAGTCGCTGAAGGACACCGTGCTCACCCTTAGCGCACACAAGCCCGACGCGATCGTCATCCGCACGCCCTGGGTGGGTGCGGCGGAGCTCGTCTCGCGCTGGTGCTCCGCAGCGATCGTCAACGCGGGCGATGGCAAGCACGAGCACCCCACGCAGGCGCTGCTCGACGTCTACACCCTGCGCCGCCGCCTGGGCGCACTCGACGGCTGCTCGATCTGGATCGTGGGCGATGTGACGCACTCGCGCGTGGCGCGCTCGAACATCCTGGCCTTCCAGAAGATGGGCGCCAAGGTGACGGTGGCGGGCCCGCCCACCCTGATCCCCCGTGGCATCGAGGCGTTGGGCTGTGCGGTCAGCTACACCCTGCGTGAGCTGCCCTCGGCCGATGTGGTGTATGCGCTGCGGATGCAAAGCGAACGCATGACAGACTCCTGGGTGCCATCCATGCGCGAGTACGCCTCGCTGTACCAGATCAACGGTCGCCGCCTGTCGCCGCGGCAGCTGCTCATGCACCCCGGACCCGTCAACCGCGGCGTAGAGCTTTCCGGCGAGGTCGTTGACTCCCCCCAAGCCATCATTACCGCGCAGGTCGAAGCGGGCGTGGTGGTGCGCATGGCCGTGCTGTATGAGCTGCTCTCGGGAAGTCCCGTGCGCGGCTCCGTGTCCACTCCCGAACCCCAGCTGGCATGAGAATCGTGACGGTGCCCGACAGTAGTCACAGCACAGCGCGTGAGGCGCGATGAGCAGCTCGCCTCTCGTCCACGGCCCGCACATCCCCGCGGATCTCTTGCTGCGTGACGTGCACGTGCTCGACTCCCGTGCGGGTATCGACGCGCGCCACGACCTACGCGTGCGCCAAGGC
>DATBPO010000240.1:0-6126 GCA_036561265.1 Solirubrobacteraceae bacterium
AGGAGCTGCCCGGAGGGGGAGAATTCGGAGAAGTAGGAGACGGGCCCCCAGCCGACGAAGAAATTGCCGCCGGGGAGGCCCTGGATGTTGCCCTGGGAGGCGGAGGAGACCGGCTTGGGGTGGGTGAACTGGGCGACGAGCGTGTCGGTGTGAGTCTGGGGGTTCACGGCGAGCAATATGCCGCGCGACTGGGGATGCACCCTGGGCACGGCGCCGTTGTCGAACACGCTGATCTGGCCGTTAGGCTGCAGCGTGGCGTCGTGCTGATAGGCCGTTTCGGCGCCGTGGCCGAGCTTGACGGTGCTGTGCTTGCCACCGATGCGCGTGGTGATCTGGCCGGTGGCACCGTCGAGCTCATACAGCGCCGAGGTGTTGCGGGCGGAGATGAGGATGCTGCCGTCGGCGTGCAGATCGATGGAGTTGATGTGAAAGTAATCAAAAGGCCATTCAAAAGAGGAGCTATGCGCGGAGGCCACGGATTCACTCATGGCGACGTGGTCGATGGAGTGCCACTCGCGGCGCACGAGGCCGGTGGCGAGGTCAACTTCCTGCAGTACGCCATCGGTGACGGCCGCCGAGCGCGAGCCGTGCGCGGAGGAGAGATCGCAGCGGATCGGATCGAAGACGGTCATCAGCGCGGTGCTCCGGGGGGTGAGGCGAAAATCGTGCAGGTCCGCCCAATAACCGTTACCGGCGTAGACGCGCGAGAGGTGGTAAGAGCTATCCGCGATCTGCTCGATGCCCATACCGAAACCCTGCGCGGGAATGTAACCCTGCCACCAGGTGAGCACGGACTTGGAACCGAGCTGCTGGACCTGCAGGTTGGTGGCCTCATTGCCGTGGGGCATGGGATCGAACCACACCACCTGACCGTGGTTGTCAAAAATCATCGGCCCATCCTGGCCGGGGCCAGAGTAAGGCGTGGCCATGATGTAGCCGGGCGCGCTGGCGGCGGCGGGCGGGGTGGTGACGGCGAGCGCGGGGGGCTGTAGGTCGGGCCGCGAGTGGTAGCGCTGCACCGGGCTCGGCGGCGGCGCGCTGGCGATGACGACACCGGGAGCGATCTTGATCGAGTCGGGCTGCGCGACGATGAAGTGGTAGGCGAGGGCGTGCCCGGAGACGGTGAGGTGCACGGTGACGGTCTCACCGGAGCTGAAGGGTTTGCTGGGCACGAAGCTCGCGCCGTCGCCCTGCGAGTAGCCGCGCAGGCGCCCGGAGTGCGCGCCGCTGAGCGAGCCCGAGACCTGCACGCCGTGCAGCTGCGCGAGCGGCACCCCGAGCAGGCTGATTTGCGTGCGCGGCGAGGCGTCGAGCGATTCGGGCAGCGGCGAGACCTGCAGCACAGAGCCCGGCAGAACATCCGAGCGGTTCAGCGCGGACGGCTGACAGCGCGGCGAGGCCGTGGGCGCAGCGGCGCGACTGGCGACGATGCCCGAGCCGCCGAAACCGGCCACGGCGAGGGCAGCCGTGAGGGCCACACCATGCCGCAAACCGGGGAACCCGCGCACGCGTGAGAAAACATTCATGAACACTGGAAGTTGCGAGCGTAGCGTGGCGCGCCGCGAAATGGGGCGATTTGTTTTGAGGGGGTGGGGGCCGCGTGCTGAGCGAATGGCGGCGGTCTATCGCCGGGCGCCTCGGCGCCCGCGAGCAGCGCGGAGCTTAGAAAGTGCGCGCCTGGGCGCGCGTGAGCGGCGCAGAGCTTTAGAAAATGCGCGTCTGGGCCGCGGGGGGGGCGGCGCTTAGAAGACGGGCGTCTCGGTGTAGTCGCCAAACACGCGCTGCAGCGACTCGACTATCTCGCCCTCGCTGGCGTGCGCGCGGGCGCAGTCAAGCAGCGGCTCCATCAGGTTGGCGCGCTCGCTGGCGGCCTGTGCGCGCAGGTGGGCGAGGGCGCGCTCCACCTCAGCGCCGTCGCGGCGGGCGCGGGCGCCCTGCAGGCGGTCGAGCTGCTTGCGCTCAAGCGCGGGGTCGACGCGCAGCGTGGGGATGGGGATCTCATCATCGAGGGTGAAGCGGTTGACGCCGACGACGACGCGTTCGCCGGCATCGATCTGCTGCTGAAGCTCGAAGGCGGCGTCGGCGATCTCACGCTGGGGGAAGTTGCGCTTGGTGGCCTCCACCATGCCCCCCAACTCATCGATCTTGGCGAAGTACTCGTAGCAGGACTCCTCCATGCGGTCGGTGAGGGCCTCAACGAAGTAGCTGCCGCCGAGGGGATCGGGAGTGTTGGTGACACCGGTCTCGTGCGCGATGACCTGCTGGGTGCGTAGGGCGACGCGCACGGCCTCCTCGGTGGGGAGCGCGAGGGCCTCGTCGTAGCTGTTGGTGTGCAGCGACTGCGCGCCGCCGAGCACGCCGGCGAGCGCCTCGATGGCGGTGCGGACGATGTTGTTGAGGGGCTGCTGGGCGGTGAGCGAGACGCCGGCTGTCTGGCAGTGAAAGCGCATGAGCCAGGAGCGGGGGTTCTTGGCGCCGTAGGTCTCGCGCAGCTCGCGCGCCCAGATGCGGCGGGCGGCACGGTACTTGGCGATCTCCTCGAAGAAGTCGACCTGGGCATTGAAGAAGAAGGAGAGGCGCGGCGCGAACTCGTCGATGTCAAGACCGCGCTCCAATGCCTGCTCGACGTAGGTGAGGCCGTCCTTGAGCGTGAAGGCAAGCTCCTGCTGCGCGGTGGAGCCGGCCTCGCGGATGTGGTAGCCGGAGATGGAGATGGGGTGCCAGCGGGGCATGCGCTGGGTGCACCACTCGATCATGTCGCCGCAGAGGCGCATGGCGGGGTCGATGGGGAAGCACCACTCCTTCTGGGCGATGTACTCCTTGAGGATGTCGGCCTGGATGGTGCCCGCCAAGCGCTCCGGGGCGATGCCGTTGGCCTCCGCCGCAGCGACGTAGAAAGCCAGCATGATGGCCGCGGGCGCGTTGATCGTCATCGACACGGAGACCTCGCCGAGGTCGATGCCGCCGAAGAGGGTGAGCATGTCATCGAGCGTGTCGATGGCGACGCCCTCGCGCCCGACCTCGCCCAGGGCGCGGGCGTGGTCTGAGTCGTGGCCCATGAGCGAGGGCATGTCAAAGGCGGTGGAGAGACCGGTCTGGCCGTGGTCGAGGAGGTAGCAGAAGCGCTCGTTGGTCTCCTCGCTGGTGCCGAAGCCGGCGAACTGGCGCATCGTCCAGAGGCGCCCGCGGTACATGGACTCATAGACGCCGCGCGTGAAGGGATACTCACCGGGGCGCCCGATGCTCTCCTCAGGTGGAAGGTCGGCGGCGGTGTAGAGCTCGCGGATGGGCTCGCCGGAGAGCGTGCGGAAGTGCTGCTCGGTGTCCGTCGCGGCAGGGGTGGTGGCCATTTGTTGAGTCTACATGCGCCGATCGCGGGCTTTCCCGCAACGTTTCCTCTTGTCTGCGACGGCTGACGACGTATAGTAACCTCAACCCATACATGGCAACCATGGGAGGTTGAATGCCATGAGTGAGCTGGCCCAGGAAGTGGCCTATGCCGCGCGCTTGATCGCCCGCGCGGGCCTGATCGAGGCGTTTGGCCACGTCTCCGTGCGACGCCCCGAGGGCGGTTTCTTATTGACGCCCTCGACACCGCTGCTGACGGCGAAGGCCAAGGACGTCATCCACCTCGACCTCGCGGGGCGCGTGATGGGGGGCGAAAAGGCCCTATGTCCCCCGGAGGCCCCCCTGCACGCGGCGATCTACAGCGCGTGCCACGACGTGGGGGCGATCTGCCGCACGCACTCGCCGGTGGCGACGGTGTGGGCGAGCCGCGGCGAGGTGCCGCCGCTGATGCATGGCCTCGGTGGCCTGAGCGGCGTGGTGACCTTCCACCACGAGCCCCAGCTGGTGACCTCGATGGAGGCCGGACGCGCCGCGGCAGGCGATCTGGGCGCGTATGACTGCCTGCTGCTGCACGCCAACGGCGCCGTGTGCACGGCCGCGGACCTGCCGGGCGCCGTCGTGCGCGCGTGGTACTTGGAGGAGCGCTCGCGCATCGCCGAGCACGCCACGCGCGCACGAGCCCTGACCGACAGCGAGGCGGTGCTGCGCGCGCGCCACTATGAGGCGGAGGCGCAGCACGCGTGGGAGTGGCTGCGGCTGCGCTTCGGCGATCGGAGCTGAGCTGACCGTGCCGGCCGCTGGCCGGCGCTCCCGCGAGGCCGCCGTGGGGCGGAACGCCGTGACCCTGCAGGCGGCCTTGTGGGACAACCTGATATTCACCCCGCGTGCCTCGCGCCTCCGTCTCTCTCGCCCCGCGCCCTCTGCGCAGCCTCGCGGCCTGCGCGCTAGCACTGCTGTGCTCACTCCTTCTCATCGCCTGCGGCGGGGGCGCGAACACCGACCCCCACCCCCCCTCCAAACCTGCGCACGTCACGCTGGTGCTCGATTTTGTGCCGAACGCGGTGCACGCGGGCATTTACCGGGCGCTGGCCGCCGGCTACTACCGCGCGCGGGGGATCGAGCTGCGGGTGGTGGCGCCGGGAGCGACGCAGGACCCGCTCAGCCTGGTGGCGGCGGGGCGCGCGCAGTTTGGGCTGGCCGACGGTAGCGACGTGGCGGCGGCGATCGACCGTGGCGGCGATGTGCAGGCGGTGATGGCAATCGCGCAGCGGCCCTTGGGCGGCTTGATCGCGCTGCGTTCCGAGGGCTTGCGCACGCCCGCTGCGCTCGCCGGCAAGGCCGTGGGTATCACTGGCGTGCCCTCCGATAGGGCGGTGCTCGACACCGAGGTGCGCGCCGCGGGCGGCGATCCGCGCCGGGTGCACGTGGTGAACGTGGGCTTCAACGGCGCGCAGGCGCTGCTGTCGGGGCGCATCGCGGCATTCACTGGCTTCGTGCCGGCCGACGGCGTGCAGCTGGCGGTGACGGGGCATCCGATCATGCCCTTTGGCCTGGATGCGTACGGCGGACCGGGCTACCCGGGGCTCGTGGCGTTCGCCAGCCGAGGCCTGATCGCGGGTAACCCCGCGCTGGTGCACGCGTTCGTGGCCGCCACGGTGCAGGGCTATGAGGACACGTTGCGCGATCCAGCGCGGAGCCTGACGGCGTTGCTGAAGGCCAACCCGGGTATCGAAGGCGCCTTCGCGCGCGCCTCGCTGGCGGCGTATGTGCCGCTGTTTGACGAAGGCGGCAAGGTGCCCATGGGGGCGCTGCGGGCGGGGCGGATACAGGCGCTCTCGGCGTGGATGCTGCGCAATGGCCTCATCCATGCGCCCATCCCTCCGGCGCGCTACGGCCTCAACACGGGCTAGGCGGAGCTCCCGCGCCAACCCCGGCCCGGCTCCCGCGCCCACCCCGGCGCCGCGGAAAAACCCGTACAACTCGGTACGTTGCCATCTCCCACTGACGTATGACTGTGTGTACCACTCTGTTTACAACCCGCCAAAAAGTGGTACGCTTGATAGCTAGATCCAGATGCGACTTCTCATCACTGGCGTCAGTGGACTGGTCGGCTCGAACCTCGCGGCGGCAGCCGTGCAGCAGAGCTGGGAGGTGCTGGGCACCTGGCGCGACACCCCCGTGGAGGTCACCGGCGCGCAGACGCAGGCGCTCGATATGGCCGACCGCCACGCCTGCGTGGAGGCCGCGATGGCCTTCGAGCCCGACGTGCTGGTGCATGCCGCGGGCAGCGTGCACCCCACGCGCCTTGAGCGCGAGCCCTACGCGGCGCAGATGGCGCAGGTGGGCACGGTGCACACGCTCGCGGCGGCGCGCACGGTGCGCGCGCACTATGTGTTGGTCTCCTGCGACTGGGTCTTCAGCGGACTGCGCCCGCCGCATCAGCGCTGGAGCGAGGAGGACGCGCCGGAACCGATCAACGCCTGGGGGCGCACGCGGCAGAAGTGCGAGGAGGCCACGCAGGACTACAACGGCAGCTGGCTGATTACGCGGCCGGCGGAGCTGTACGGCGTGAACCTCGCGCGCCCGCGGGGTGCCGGCGAGCTGGCGGAGCACGTGTGGACGCACTCAAGCCTTCCCCTGCGGCTGTTGGCACGGCTGCGCCACCGCGAGGCACTGCCGGCACCAGCCGATGGCTACCGCTCGCCCACATACGCGTGGGACTACGCGCAACGCACGTGCGAGCTGATCGCCCAAGACTGCGAGGGTGTCTACAACACC
>DATBPO010000241.1:0-2166 GCA_036561265.1 Solirubrobacteraceae bacterium
CTTCTTCGACCGCCAGCAGACCGGCCAGCTGATGTCGCGGGCGACCGTCGACCTCTCCGCCGTGCGCTTCTTCCTCGGCTATGGCCTGGTGTTCATCCTGCAGTCGGCCCTGACGCTGCTGCGCTGGGGATTGACCTACGCGCGGCGGATGATCGCGGGAAAGGTGTCGCTGGGATTGGAGTACGACCTACGTCATCTGCTCTACGGGCATCTGCAGCGCCTGGAGCTGGGCTTCTTCGACCATCAGCAGACGGGACAGCTGATGTCGCGGGCGACGGTGGACCTGGCGGCGGTGCGCTTCTTCCTGGGCTATGGCCTGGTGTTCATCCTGCAGTCGGCGTTGACGATCGTGCTGGCAGGCATCGCAATGCTCGCCATCAATCCAAAGCTGGGCCTGATCTCGCTGGCGCCGGTGCCGTTTGTGGTGGTGATCGCGGAGCGCTATGGCAAGCGTGCGCGCCCGGCGATCCAGGAGGTGCAGCAGCGCATCGCCGAACTGACGGCGGATGCGGAGGAGAACATCTCGGGAGTGCGCGTGGTGAAGGCGTTCGCGCGCGAGCCGCGTCAGCTGGAGCGCTTCCGCCACAGCGTGGCGCGGGTGTTCGAACAGTCGATGGTGGCGACGCGCCTGGAGGCGACATTCAACCCGATCATCGGCTTCCTGCCGCAGCTGGGCCTGGCGGCGGTGCTGCTGGTGGGCGGCAACGACGTGGTAAACGCGAACCTGACGCTGGGCCAGTTCACCTCGTTCTACTTTTACCTGAACATGCTGATCGCGCCGATGCGCGCGCTGGGCGTAACGCTCGGCCTGGCGCAGCGGGCGACGGCCTCGGGGGCGCGCATCTTCCAGCTGCTGGACCGCGAACCGCGGCTGACAGAGCCGCCGAACGCACCGGCGTTGCCGGCGGGCAATGGGCATGTTGAGTTGCGAGGGGTGACGCTGCGGTACGAGGGCTCCCCAGAGTTCGGCTCGCCCGATCTAGCGATTTCCGGAGCAACGCCGCCGGCCGAGCAGGCGCCAGCCACGTCCGCACCCTCGCCCAACGGCTCGCCCCCCCTCTCCAGCAATGGTTCAGCCCTCCCCCGCGCGGTGCTGCGCGACATCGACCTCGACGTCCCAGCTGGCCGCACGGTAGCCCTTGTGGGCGCGACGGGGTCGGGCAAGACGAGCCTGGTGTCGTTGATACCGCGGCTGTATGACCCGAGCGCAGGGCAGGTGCTGCTGGATGGCATAGATGTGCGCGAGGTGAGCGTGAGCTCGCTGCGCTCGGCTATAGCCGTTGTCAGCGACGACCCATTCCTGTTCTCAGCTACGGTCGCGGAGAACATCGCGTACGCCCGCCCGGAGGCTCCACTCCAGGAGATCGAAGCGGCGGCACAGGCGGCGCAGGCGTACGAGTTCATAGAGCGCCTGCCGCAGGGCTTTCAGACGCGGGTCGGCGAGCGCGGACAGACGCTCTCAGGCGGCCAGCGCCAGCGGCTGGCGATCGCGCGGGCGCTGCTGGCCAACCCGCGCGTGCTGATCCTGGACGATGCGACGTCCTCGGTGGACTCCTCGACGGAGCGCTCGATCAAGCTGGCGCTGGCGGAGGCGATGGAGGGCCGCACGACGCTGGTGATCGCGCATCGCCTGTCGACGATCGCGCTGGCGGATGAGATCGTGGTGCTGGATCACGGCGAGATCGTCTGCCAGGGCGATCACCACGAGCTGCTGGAGTCCTCGGATCTGTACCGGGAAATCGTGGAAAAGGGCCTGCCCGAGCATGTGTTCATGACGCGCGAAACAAGGGAGCGCGAGGTGAGCGGGATATGAGCCGCTTAGCGTGTGTGCGCGCGGCTGATGGGCCAGGCGCCATGCAGTCCATGAGGCGGGTGGGCAGACGATGAGCCCGGTCGTCGCACGCGGCGGTCCGGGCGGAGGCCCTCTGGGCAGAGGTACGCAGTGGGACGGGGAGCGCGCGAGCAAGGGCACGCGGGGGCGCAACCTGCGCGGCCTAATCGCCCTGCTGCGCCCTTACAGAGCGCGAGTGATGGTGACGTTCGCAGCGCTGCTGCTGGGCACGGCAGCGTCGCTGGCGCCCCCCTTGCTCGCGCGGGCGGCGATCGATAGCGGGATCAAGAAGCAGGACACGACGGCGCTGACGCTGATCGTGATCGCTTTCCTGG
>DATBPO010000242.1:0-14254 GCA_036561265.1 Solirubrobacteraceae bacterium
GAGGCGGAAACCGGGCCGCTTGCCGGCAGCTGGCACTCGAACAAGTTCCTCGACCCGGCCCGCGACGGTGCGGTGCTGCCGATCCTGCACCTCAACGGGTACAAGATCGCCAGTCCCACGGTGCTGGCGCGCATCCCCCACGAGGAGCTGCGCTCGCTGCTGGAGGGATACGGGTACGCGCCACGCTTCGTGGAGGGCGAGGAGCCGCAGGCCATGCACCGGCTGATGGCGGCGACACTCGATGAGGTCACGGTGGAGATCGCGGAGATCCAGCGCCGCGCACGCGAGGAGAACGAGCTGGACCGCCCGCGCTGGCCGATGATCGTGCTGCGCACCCCCAAGGGCTGGACGGGACCCAGGGAGGTCGACGGCCTGCCGGCGGAGGGGTCCTTCCGCTCACACCAGGTGCCGATCGCCGATGTCGCCCACAACCCCGGGCACCTCGCGCAGCTGGAGCGGTGGCTTCGCTCCTACCGGCCCGAGGAGCTGTTCGACGAGGGCGGCGCGCTGCGCACCGAGCTGGCCGCGCTGGCGCCGAAGGGCACGCGGCGCATGAGCGCGAGCCCGCACGCCAACGGCGGCCTGCTGCTGCGCGAGCTGGAGCTGCCCGACTTCCGCGACTACGCAGTGGAGGTCTCCGAACCGACGGCGAGCACGAGCGAGCCCACACGCGTGCTCGGCGCCTGGCTGCGCGACGTGATCGTGCGCAACCCCGAACGCTTCCGCCTGATGGGCCCCGACGAGACGGCCTCCAACCGCCTCGGCGCGGTGTTCGAGGCGACCGATCGCACGTGGGAGGCGATCCGGCTCGAAACCGACGACCACCTCGCTCCCGACGGCCGCGTGATGGAGGTGCTCAGCGAGCACCTCTGCCAGGGCTGGCTCGAGGGCTATCTGCTCACCGGCCGCCACGGCCTCTTCAACTGCTACGAGGCCTTCATCCACATCGTCGACTCGATGTTCAACCAGCACGCCAAGTGGCTGAAGGTGACGCGCGGCATCCCCTGGCGCGCGCCGGTCGCCTCGCTGAACTACCTGCTCTCCTCGCACGTCTGGCGCCAGGACCACAACGGCTTCTCCCACCAGGACCCCGGCTTCATCGACCACGTCGTCAATAAGAAGGCCGAGATCGTGCGCGTCTACCTGCCGCCCGATGCCAACTGCCTGCTGTCAGTCGCCGATCACTGCTTGCGCAGCCGCGATTATGTCAACGTGATCGTCGCCGGCAAGCAGCCCTCGCTCGACTACCTCACGATGGAAGAGGCGATCGCGCACTGCACGCGCGGCCTGGGCATCTGGGAGTGGGCCTCAAGCGACGGCGAAGAGGAGCCCGATGTCGTGCTCGGCTGCGCTGGAGATGTACCGACCTTGGAGACCCTCGCTGCCGCGGCGATCCTGCGCGAGCACCTCCCCGCGCTGAAGGTGCGCGTGGTGAACGTCGTGGACCTCATGCGCCTGGAGCCCGACAGCGAGCACCCCCACGGTCTCGCCGACGTCGAGTTCGATGCGCTCTTCACGACAGCCCAGCCGGTGATCTTCGCCTACCACGGCTACCCCTGGCTGATCCACCGCCTCACCTACCGGCGCACCAACCACCACAACATCCACGTGCGCGGCTACAAGGAGGAGGGCACCACCACGACGCCCTTCGACATGGTCATGCTCAACGACCTCGACCGCTTCCACCTCGTCATGGACGTCATCGATCGCGTGCCGGGACTGGCCGAGCACGCCGCACACCTGCGCCAGCACATGACCGACGAGCGCCTGCGCCACCGCGCTTACACGCGCGCGCACGGCGAGGACTCGCCCGACGTCACGCAGTGGCGCTGGCCACCTGCTCTTCACGACGGATGAGCAGATCCACGCCGAGGGTGCAGACGCCGAGGCTGATCACCGCCGCCGCCACGATCGCCGTGGCCACCGTGCTCGACAGCACCCCCTCCGCCAATCCGATCGATGCGGCCGCCGCCGGCACCCCCAGCTGTGCGCTCGCCGCCAGCGCCGTGTAGAGCGGGCGGCGCGTCAACAGCGAGGCGACCACGCGCAGCAGCACGTTCAGCGCAACCAGCATCCCCACGAGCGCCAGCATCGCCGGTTCGCTGAACAGCCCCTGCAGATCCAGCTGCGCGCCGAGCACCACAAAGTACAGCGGGATGAAGAAGCCGTCCGCGACGCCGCGCATCTGCGTGGAGAGGCGTTTGGGGCCGCCGACCAGCGCGACCATCACGCCTGCGCCGAAGCCCGCGATCAGCACGCTGGTGCCGCTCTTCTGCGCGATCCACGCGAGCAGGAACAGCGCCAGCAGCGACAGGCGCAAATCGAGCGCCCAGTGGCGCTGCTTGGATAAATGGCGCACGCGGTTCACCCACTCGTGGCCCGCCAGCAGCCGCGCCAGGCCAAACAGCGCCAGCCCCGCCACCGCCACCAAGGCACCGCCCAACGCCGCGTGCCCCAAGCGGCTCGGCTGCAGTGCAATCGGCACGGAGAGGATCGTCACCACATCGGCAATCGTCACCCATGCCATTACCGTCAGCGCATCGCGCCCCTCGGTCTTGGCCTCCTCCAGGGCCGGCAGCAGCACCGCCGCCGACCCCGACGCCAGCACAACCGCGTAGACGGCAACGTGCGAGGACGTTCCCGCCACCGCCGCGGCGGCCAGGCCGGCGAGGGGCGCCAGCACCGCCACGATCGCAGCCAGCACCGCGCCGCCCCGCAGCGCCCCCGCCAGGCGGCTGTCACGCAGCGGCAGGTGCATCCCCACCGTCAGCATCAGCATCGCAAAGCCGATCTGCCCCAGGAATGCGACCGTCACGTTGGTCGGGTCCACGATGCCCAGGCCAGTCTTGCCCACCACGATGCCCGCCAAGATCTCGCCGATCACCACCGGCACGAAGCGCTTCCCGCCGAGGCCCAGCAGGGGACCGCCCAGCCCCGCCAGCACGATCACGAGCAGCGTTCCGAAAGTCATCCCAGGTCAGCCTATGCCCTGCTCCCTACCGGGGTATGCGTCGGCGAGCCTCGATCGGCGTTACGCGACAGGCCACGCAACCCGCGGCCCACACCGGACCGGCCCTGCCGGTCCTCCTCAAAAAAATCCCGCCCCTTATGGCGTGAGCGCGACCTTCACCACCCCGTCGCGCTGGTTGCCGAACAGCTCGTAGGCCTCCTCGATCTGATCGAGCTTGAAGTGGTGGGTGATCAGCGGGTCCAGGTTCAGGCGGCCGTGGCGCACCAGTTCCATCAGCTTGCGCATCCGCTCCTTGCCGCCGGGGCACAGCGTCGTGACGATCTTCTTGTCGCCGATGCCGTAGACGAAGGACTCAAGCGGCACCTCCAGCTTGCCGCCGTATACGCCGAGGCTTGACAGCGTGCCACCGGGGCGCGTCGCGTCGAGGCACCACTCGAAGGTCTGCTGCTTGCCCAGCGCCTCGATCGCCACGTCCACGCCGCGCCCTTCGGTCAGGCGCTTGATCGCCGCCACCGGGTCTTCCTGCGTGAAGTCGATCACCTCGTCCGCGCCCATCTGCCGCGAGATGTTCAGGCGCTCGCCGATCGCGTCGATGCCGATGATCAGCGAGGCGCCCTTCAGGCGCGCGCCCGCCGTCGCGCACAGGCCGATCGGTCCCTGCGCGAACACCGCCACGCTCTGCCCCAGGCTCACGTTGCCCGACTCCGCCGCGCTAATGCCCGTCGAGGCGATGTCCGCCAACAGTACGCACTGCTCGTCGCTGAGGTCGTCGGGGATCTTCGCCAGGTTCGCCTGCGCATAGGGCACCAGGAAGTACTCCGCCTGCACCCCATCGATCGCGTTGCCCAGTCGCCAGCCGCCGATCATCTTCCATTCATCCTCGTGCCCCGAGCACTGCGACTCGGTGTGGTTCTGGCAGTAGAAGCAGCTGCCGCACGGCGTGATCGCGCCCACCAGCACGCGGTCGCCGACTTCGTACCCACTCACGGCGTTGCCCAGTTCATGGATCACGCCGACTGGCTCGTGGCCGATGATCAGGCCCTGCTCCACCGGGTACTCCTCGCGCCAGATGTGCACGTCGGTGCCGCAGATCGTCGTCAGTGTCACCTTCACCACCGCGTCGTTGGGGCCGCAGTGGGGCACCGGGCGCTCCTCCAGCACGATCCGCTCGTGCCCCTCGAACACTGCCGCCTTCATCGTCTCAGCCATGTCGTCTCGTGCTCCTCGTCGCGTTGGGGGGTGGGGATGGGTTGGGGCCGCTTTCCTCGTAGTCAACTCGCGCGAGCGCTCCGCCACAACGGGCATTGCCACCTAACCCCCATCCGTACTAATCGGCAATCGCGGGCGCGGCAGAGGCCGGGATGCGGGCCGCGCGGCGACGCAATATCCAGCGGCGCAGCTCATCCATGCCCCACACGATGAAGGGGTAGGGCAGCAGGAAGGCCAGGTCGCGGAGCGGCAGCGCTGCCGTTCCCAGCAGCGACTGGAGCGGCGGCGCATACACGAACACCGCCGCCAGCGCCAGCTCCGCCACGATCGCCCCCAGCAGGTAGCGGTTGCTGAAGACCCCGATCGAGCGCAGCGAGGCGCGTCGCGTGCGCACCGCAAAGGCCGTGCCGATCTGCCCGAAGATCATGCCCAGGAAGGTCATCGTCGTCGCCTGCAGATACGCGTGGTGCAGCGGATGTCCGGCGCCGGTGGGGTCGCCGCTGTGCCAGCCGGCTTCCGTTAGCACCCAGAAGAAACCGCTCAGCGACAGCGCCGCGACCATCCCGCCGAGGAACAGCCACGCGCGCGCCAGCATCGGTGGCTGGATGACGCCCTCCGAGCGCGGCCGCGGCGGGCGGTGCATGATGCCCGGCTCGATCGGGTCGCGGCCCAATGCCAGCGACGGCAGCGTCTCGCTGCCCACGTCAAAGGCCAGGATCTGCATCACCGTCAGCGGCAGCGGGATGGCGCCGCCCGCGAGGGCGAAGAGGAGGAAGGGCACGACCTCCGGCGTGGCGTGCGCGAAGATGTACTGGATGAACTTGCGGACGTTGTCATACACCTGACGTCCCGCTTCGATCGCCACCACGATCGTCGCGAAGTTGTCATCCGTCAGCACCATCGTCGAGGCCTCGCGCGCCACATCCGTGCCCGAGCGGCCCATCGCCACGCCGATGTCCGCGAAGCGCAGCGCCGGTGCGTCGTTGACGCCGTCGCCCGTCATCGCCACCACATGGCCTTCGCCCAGCAGCGCCTGCGCGATCTGCAGCTTCGCCTCCGGCGAGGCGCGCGAGAACACCAGCTCGTGCCCTCCCGCCAGCAGCTGCCCCAGCTCGCGCTCGTGGCTGTGGTCGATGCGGCTCGCGTCCACCGCCTGGGGCTCCGCGCCGCCGATCCCCACCTGGCCCGCGATCGCCGCCGCCGTCAGCGGATGATCGCCCGTGATCACGATGATGCGGATGCCCGCGCTGTGACAGCGCGCCACCGCCTCCGCCACCTCCTCACGGGGCGGGTCGAGCATCGTCACCAGTCCCAGGAAGCACAGCTCCCGCTCAGCCTGCGCGCGCGCGGGCGGCGGCGAGGCCCCCTCCGTTGGTAGCGATCTGCGCGCAAGCGCCAGTACACGCAGGCCCCGGCGCGCGAAGCCCTCCACCCGCTTTGACACCTCATCGCGCTCGGCGGCGCCGAACGGGAGCTGCTCGCCGCCGGCGCCGAGTGCGCAAGTGCAGCGCGGCAGCACCGACTCGGGCGCGCCCTTGGAGTGCAGCCAGACACCGGAGCCATCGTCGTCGAGGGTTGACATCAGCTTGAGCTCAGGATCGAAGTTGTACAGATGCGTGCGCTGGCGAGTGCGCCGCTCTGTGTCGGTATCCGCGCCGAGCGCTCTCGCCGCCACGAGGACCGCAACCTCGGTGGGGTCGCCCACGCTGCCCTCCTCGCCAGCCTCGAATCTCGCGTTGTTGCATGTTGCCGCGGCCTGCGCCAGGGCCGCCACAGCAGCGCTCTGCGCATCCCGGCTCCCTGCGGGGTCATCGCTTCCGGCGGTGTCATCCGTACCCCGGCGTGCCTGCTGCGCCTCCTTGGCCCCCAGCTCGACTTCGCCGTCCAGCGTCCAGGCGGCCGTCGGGCGCATGCGGTTCTGCGTCAGCGTCCCCGTCTTGTCGGTGCAGATGACATCGGTGGAGCCGAGCGTCTCTACGGCGCTGAGGCGCTTGACCAACGCCCCCCGGCGCGCGAGCGCGCTCACGGCCACAGCCAGCGCCAGCGTGATGACCGGCAGCAGCCCCTCGGGCACGTTGCCCGCCAAGAGGCCCACGGCGAACACGACGCTGTCTTCAAGCGAGAGTCCGGCGCTGAAGATCGCCAGCGGCACGAAGGCCACGGCCATCGCGATCGCCACGCCCGCGATCAGCCACGCCACGCGGCGCACCTGCTGCTCCAGCGGACTCGGCTGCTCCTTGACGCGCTCGCTGAGCGATGCGATGCGGCCTAGCTCCGTGTGCATGCCCGTGGCGAACACCACCCCCTGCGCCTCGCCGCCGATGCAGGTGGTGCCGCTGAACACCAGGTCCCTGGCGCTCAGGCGGGGCACGCCGAGATCGACGAGATCGGCCGCGCGCAGCACCGACACCGACTCCCCCGTCAGCGTTGAGAGGTCCACCTCGACAGCACCCGAGAGCAGGCGCATGTCCGCGGCGATCCGCTCCCCCTCCGCCAGCAGCACGATATCGCCGGGCACCAGCTGCGTGGCCTCGATCGTCGTCGCAGTGCCGTCGCGCAGTGCCCTGACGTGCTGGGGCAGATAGCGCGCCAGCGCCTCCACCGCCCGCTCAGCCTGCATCTCCTGCACGAAGGCAAAGGTGGCGTTGAGGACGATCACGAGCAGCACCGCGATGGCGACCTTCTGGTTGCCCACGGCGAAGGACAGGGCCGCCGCCAGCCACAGCAGCAGTGCTAGTGGGTGTGTCAGCTGTCGCCCGAGCTCGCCCGGCCAGCGCGCTCCCCCGCGTCGGCGCAGCTCGTTGAGGCCGTACTGCACGCTGCGCCGCTCGGCCTCGCGCGCGGTGAGGCCGCGGCGCGAGCTGCGCAGATCGCGCAGCAGCAGATCGACGCCCTCGGTCGCATCGACCTCGACCGGCTCGGCGGTGGAGATCGGCTCGGCCATCGCCTAGCGCGGGGGGCCGCCGGGCGAGGCCGCCGGGACGTGGTCGAGCGTTGCGAGCAGCCGCAGCTCCTCCATCAGTAACCGGGGCAACAGGAAGTGCTCGCGCACGCGTTCCTGCCCGGCGTGCCCCAGCCGGCGCGAGAGCTCGCGATCGCTAAGCAGCTTTAGCAGCGCGCGTGCGCACTCATCCACGCTGTCCACCAGCAGCCCGCCGACGCCCTCGGGCATCTGCATGGGGATGCCTCCGGCGCGCCCCGCGACGACCGGGGTGCCCTTCCACAGCGACTCTGACACGACCAAGCCGAAGCCCTCGCGGATCGACTTCTGCACGACCACGTCGGAGAGGCGCTGGAAGGCATTGACCTCGACGTTGCCAACGCCGTTGAGGTTGGTGTAGATGTGGATCAGCGGGTCCTCGTAGGCTGCCTCGGAGACCTCGCGGTAAACGTCCCAGCCCTCTGGATCATCGAGCGCCATCGAGCCCACCAGCGCCAGCTGCAAGCCCTCGATCTCTTCGCGCACCTGCCGGTAGGCCGCGATCACGCCGAGCGGGTCCTTCCACTGGTCAAAGCGCGAGATCTGCGTGATCAGGCGCCCGGGCACTTCGACGCCGATCCAGTCGAGGATCTGGCTGGCCATGCGCTGGTCGAGGTCGATGTTCTTGGGGCTCAGCGGATCGATCGCCGGCGCAATCGTCTCCACCCGCGGCAGCGACAGGTCGGGCGGCACGAACTCGGGCATCGTGAAGACCGCCGCGTCGAAGCCACCGAGTAGTGGGCGCAGGAACTGCCAGGCATCCTGGTTGGGTTCGCTGGTGTCGATGTGGCAGCGCCACACCCAGCGCGCGCCGCCCTTGCCGTGCGCCTGCAGCAGCCCCGCGGGCTGGGGGTCGTGGATGACGACGAAGTCGTAGTCGCTGTCGAGATCTTTGGCGTTGGACTCGATGCAGCGCGCGTACGCGGCCTGCTCGGCCTCGCTCAAGCCGTGCGGGCCGCCCTGCAGCCCGTTGTGCAGCGCCTTGGTCGCCTGGAAGTAGGAGTCGTCCCCGCCGATCACCTTCCAGTCCACATGTAGGCCGAGATCGCGCAGCAGCGGCACACTGGAGCGCAGCAGCTCGGAGACCCCGCCGCCGTAGGACGTCGCATTGACGTGCAGGATGCGCGCGCCCTGCAGCGTCTTGGCGTGCTCGCGCAGCTCGGTCATGATCGGCTCGGGCGCCAGCCCGTCATACGCTTTGAGCGACCAGCGTCCCACCGTCACCTTCTGCAGCATCGGTCCCTCCTCCTCACGGACTCTTTCATCACGGCCCCGAAAGGTCGCGAGCTCTGAAGAGCCACACCGCCGCGAGCATCGCGGCCAAGCCGATCGCCAGCATCACCGCGGCGTCGCCGGCGCGAAATGCCTGCGCGGGGATCAGTCCCACGTGCGCGAAGGGCGTCAGTTCGAGCGCCCACTTAGGCACGCTCAGCACGCTGCCGAAGAGCTGCCAGACGAAGGCGACTATCACCAGACCGTAGGCGATGCCACTGCTGGCACGGGGCAGCACGGCGTAAGCGAGCGCGCCGAGGCCGAGGAACAGCAGCGCCACCGGCAGGCAGTTGGCGCCGGCTTCGAGCATCTGCGCGAGCGAGACCCCAGCGTTCTGCGTGGCGGCGCCGGCCCACGCAAGCACCCCGGCTGCGAGACCGATCGCAGCAGCGCCGGCGATCGCGAGCGCTAGGCGCCCCACGAGCCAGCGGATACGACTCACGGGCAGGGCAAAGAGCGTTTCCAGCTGCTGATCGAGCTCGGCGTTGCGCGCTGCCGCCAGCTGGGCGCAAGCGAACAGACTGAGGACAAGCACGAAGAAAATAAACGTGAAGCCGATATAACCCGCGGGCGTAATGATCGACACCCCTGTCACCTGGCGCAGCTGACGCTGCACAGAGCCCGAGAGCCCGGCCGAGGAGATGCTCGTGGAGATCACGCCGATGATGAAGGCAAAGAAGCCGCTGCCGATGAGCCACGCCAGGAGGCTGCCGCGCTCGCTGCGCAGGGTCTGAGCCGTCGGCGATGAGAGCAGGCGCGGGTTGGGCGGGGCGTCCTCGCGCGCCGGCAGCAGCCCGGTGCCCACGTCACGGCGCAGCGCGATCGCGCCGGCTGCGATGAGCAGCAGCGCGCTTGTGGCGACTGGCAGCAGGAGCGCCGCGGGCCGCGTCCCCGTGAAGGGCCGCAGTTCCTCGGCCCAACCGAGCGGTGTGACCCAGCGCAGCCATTCCAGCTGGCCGGAGGTGTCCGCCACGACACGAGCAAGGAAGGAGAGGAGGAGGGCCGCGCTCGAGAGCTCGATCGCGATTCGCCGTGTCGGCGCGAGCTGACTTGCCAGCGCGCCAATCCCCGCGAACACCGGCGCCGTGACCAGAATCGCCAGCGCCAGGTAGGCCGAACCGCCCACCGGCAGGCCCGCGATGGCGAAGCCGAGGAAGGTGGCCAGCCACAGGATCAGCGCCCCAGCGGCGATCGCTGCGAGCGCTGAGAGATAGACGCTGCGCCGGGCGAGAATGCCCGCCAGCACGAGCTCCGCCCGCCCAGCGTCCTCCTCGGCGCGCAACGCTCTAACGGCTGCCAGCAGCCCCCAGACGGCGGCGAAGATCGCCATTACCCCGCCAACGCGCCATGCGGCATATCCGCCCACGCTCAGCAGGTCATAGGGCTTGCCATAGAACAGGCGCACCGCGTCGTTCCTCCCCAGGCTGTGCGCCAGGGCGAGGCGATCGGAGAGCGCCGGGTAGGCCGAGCGATAGCCGAGGACATTGGCGTAGGCCGCGAAGGCGAACAGGTACGCAAAGGAGAGCGTGCGGATGCGCCCATCCACGAACGCCCGCCGCGCAATCGCCTCAGCCGCTGCCATTGCCGGAGCGCTCGTAGTGGTGCAGGAAGATCTCCTCAAGCGAGGGCTCGCGGCTGCTCAGCGCGACCACGGGATGGCCGGCGAGTGCCTCAATCAGCGGCGCCACCTCGCCGGTGACCTCGAAGTGCAGCGTGTTGGTACCGCCATTTGACACATGCACTCCGGGCAGCGCAGGGAACTGCGGCGGCGTGGCGGCAAATGTCACATCCATCGTCTGCGCGCTGAGATGGCGCAGCTGCTGCAGCGTGCCCTCGTCGATCAGCCGCCCGTCACGCAGGATGCCCACGCGATCACACAGCGCCTCGACCTCGCTGAGGATGTGCGAGGAGAGAAAGATGCTCTGCCCGCGCTCGCGGGCCTCGCCCACAGTCTGGCGAAACGCGACCTCCATCAGCGGATCAAGGCCGCTCGTGGGCTCATCGAGGATCAAGAGCTCGGCGCGGCTGGCGAAGGCCGCGATTAGCTGCACCTTCTGGCGGTTGCCCTTGGACAGTGCCCGCACCTTCTTGTGCGCGTCCAGGCGGAAGCGCTCGATCAGCACCTCGCGGTAGGCCGCGTCTGTGCCGCCACGGATGCACGCGAGGAACTCGAACGTCTCCGCCCCTGTCAGCGCCGGCCACAGGAAGGGCTCGCCCGCGACGTAGGCCACGTGCTGGTGCGCCGCGACCGGGTTGCGCCAGGCATCGATGCCGAACAGCTCCGCCCGTCCCGCGCTCGGCCGGTGCAAGCCGAGCAGCAGACGGATCGTCGTCGTCTTGCCCGAGCCGTTGGGGCCGAGGTAGCCATACACCTCCCCCGGTGCGATATTCAGATCGAGCGCGTCAAGCGCGAGCGTGGGGCCGTAACGCTTGCTCAAACCCTCTGCGCGGATAACGGGTTTCACACGGCCTCCCCCACTGTGCTTGACATTGTGCGATGAGGCTATAGCGATCCGGGCGCAGCGGGCATCGGGCCTTACCGCACGAATGTCAGGGAAAAACCGCAGCGAGGACATCCCGGTGAGTGCTTATCTTCTTACCGATGCAGAGCGGGCTCAGCGAGGCTGACGCGGCCGCCGCTCTGGCGGCACGAGGCCGGGCGGCCAAACCCGCGAGCAGCCGCTCCTACCGCAGCATCGTGCGGGCCAACGTCCTCACGGTCTTCAACCTGATCCTCGCGACCTTCGGCGCGATCACGCTTATCTTCGGCGACTGGCGCGACGCGCTCTTCCTCGGCGTGATCGTGGCCAACACCACGATCGGCATCGCCCAGGAGGTGCGCGCCAAGCGTGCGCTCGACCGGCTCGCGCTGCTGGTTGCGCCAAGGGCAACGGTCGTGCGCGACGGCGCGGCGCGCGAGGTGGCCGTCGCGGAGGTTGTGCCCGGCGATCTCGTGCGCGTCGCAGCAGGGGATCAGGTGATCGCCGACGGCCGCCTGGTCGCGGCCCACGACCTGCGCGTGGATGAGTCGCCGCTGACGGGAGAGTCCGAACCGGTCGCGCGCGCCGCCGGCGAGGAGATCTCCTCCGGCGTCTTCGCCGTGGAGGGCGCGGGGTCCTACTTGGTCAGCGCCGTCGGCGCCGACAGCTTCGCCGCTCAGATCGCCGGCGAGGCGCGCTCCTTCCGCCACCCGCGCTCGCCGCTTGAACGCGCGATCAACCGCCTGCTCTACGCGCTCGTAGGGCTGGTCGTCGTACTCGGCGCCGTGCTCGGCTACTCGCTCTACCACCGCCACGTGGGCAGGCACGAGGCCGTCGCCACATCGGTCGCAGGCGTAGTGAGCCTCATCCCCGAGGGCCTGATGGTCCTGGTCAGCCTCACCTACGCCGTGGCCGCAATCCGCATGGCCCGCCGGGGCGTGCTCGCGCAGCAGCTCAATGCGATCGAGTCGCTGGCCTCCGTGCAGGTGATCTGCGTCGATAAGACAGGCACCCTCACCGACGCTGAGCTGCGCGTCACCGAGCTCGTGCCGGCTCCCGTGAGCGACGTCGCCGCGATGGAAGCGATCCTCGGGCGCATGGCGGCCAGCACTGCTTCGCCCAACGCGACGATGCGCGCGATTGCCGAGCGCTTTCCGAGCGATCCGGAGGAGCCGCTGGGCGAGGTGGCCTTCAGCTCACGTCGGCGCTGGAGCGCTGTGTCACTGGACGACGCCACCTATCTCTTAGGCGCGCCTGAGCGCTTCTCCCTGGGGTCACTGCAAGAGAGGGTCCACGAGCTGCAGCAGGCGGGGCGGCGTGTGCTCGCACTCGCGCTCAGCGACGCTCCCCTACCGGAGGACCCCGGCGACGGTCCCCCACCCCCGGGTGCGCGCGTGCTCGGCTTGGTTGTGATCGCCGAGCGGCTGCGGCCAAACGTTGAGCGCACGATCGCGTTCCTGCACGAGCAGGGCGTCGAGGTGAAGGTGCTCTCCGGCGACGCACCGCAGACGGTGGCGGCAATCGCGCGTGACACGGGTATCCCCGTGCGGGCACTCAGCGAGGGGAGTGCGATCCCCGAGGATCCCGAGGAGCTGCGCGACTTCGCCTTGCGCACGAGCGTAATCGGACGCATCTCCCCGGAGGGCAAGCGCGCGATCGTCAGCGCCCTGAGCGACGCGGGCCGCTACGTGGCGATGCTGGGCGACGGCGTCAACGACGTGCCCGCATTGAAGGCCGCGCGCCTTGCGATCGCCCAGGGCAGCGGCGCACAGATGGCGCGCAGCGTCGCCGACCTGGTGCTGCTCAGCGGCGACTTCGACACGATTCCTGCGCTGATGGCGGAGGGACGCCAGGCGCTGCGCAACCTCGCGCGCGTGGCCAAGCTGTATGTGACTAAGTCCGTGTTCGCAGCCTTCCTGATCCTCACGATCGGCACGAGCTCAGAGGCATACCCCCTGCTCCCCCGCCACTTCAGCCTGGCCGCGGCGCTGACGATCGGCATCCCCACCTTCTTCCTCGCCCTCGCTGCCAGCAGCGGCTCGTGGCAGCCCGAGCGCTTCGTGCGCGGCGTCGCGCGCTTCGCCGTTCCCGCCGGCGTGATCGTCGGCACCGGGACCGTCACCGGCTACCTGTTTGCACTCCACGACCTCGACCTCAGCGTGATGCAGGCGCGTACCGTCGCCACCACCGTGCTCGTCGCCGCCGGGCTGTACCTCGTGATCGCCCTGGAGGCCGCCGGTTCGCGCAAGCGCTCCACGCTCGTCAGCGGCATGTGCCTCGTGCTGGCCGGGATGTATGTCGCGGCGTTCCTGATCCCGGCCGTGCGGAGCTTTTTCGAGCTGAGCCTGCCGACCCTCGGCATGGCCATCACGGCGGCCACTGCAAGCATGCTTGCGATCGGCGCACTTGCGCTCGCCGGTTACACGCCCACAGCCGATGTGGGGGAGGCGGAGGGAACATGAGTACCCACTGGCGGGAGCGCCTGCGCCTCCTGGGTCCACCCGGGGTGGCATTGCTCGGCATCGTGGCCGGTGGCGTGCTCGCGCTGCTCGTATCGAGCGCGGCGGCCGATGTTGTGTGGGGCGCGACGGTCGCCTTCATGCTGGTGCCGCTGACGTGGTCGGTCGCGCGCTCGCTACTGCGCGGGGACGTGGGCGTGGACGTGATCGCGTTACTGGCGATGGCGGGCGCGCTGGCGCTGGGCGAATACCTTGCCGGCGCGGTGATCGCGCTAATGCTGGCGGGCGGCAATGCGCTTGAGGCATTCGCCTCCGGCCGCGCTCAGCGCGAGCTGCGAGCGCTCGTGGAGCGCGCCCCGCATACCGCGCACCGGCGTACGGACGGGGGCTGGGAGGACATCCCGGTTGACGCGGTGGAGGTGGGCGAGGTGCTGCTGGTACGCGCCGGCGAGGTGTTGCCGACAGACGGTGTGGTGGTGGGCGAGCGCGCGGTGATCGACGAGTCGAGCCTGACCGGCGAGCCGCTGCCGGCTACGTATGCGCGGGGGCACACGGTGCGCAGCGGCACCGCCAACGCCGGTGACGCCTTCGAGCTTGAGGCGGGCAGGCGTGCTGGCGACAGCGCCTATGCCGCACTGGTAGCGCTGGTCAAGGAAGCCGAGCAGCGGCGTGCACCCTTCGCGCGCATGGCCGACCGCTACGCCGTGTTCTTCCTGCCGCTCACGCTCGCCATCGCTGCGGGCGCCTGGGCGATCAGCGGCGATGCCGTTCGGGCGCTGGCGGTGCTGGTAGTGGCGACGCCCTGCCCGCTGATCCTGGCCGCCCCGATCGCGTTCGTGGCGGGACTCTCGCGCGCGGCACACGTGGGCGTGATCGTCAAGGG